>SLKT01000168.1 GCA_007134485.1 Wenzhouxiangella sp.
CTATCAACTGGCGTTCACTCCTGACGAGCTGGGAACCCACAACCAGGCCGTGTTCATTCCATCCGACAGCTTCGGCGGCGACCAGGCATTCATGCTTGAAGGCGTCGGCGTTTCACTGGAGATCTTCTCCGATAAGTTCGAGTCAGCGCCGGAGTAACAGCCGGTTTGGCCAGCTGCTGATGCTATTCGTCGCGCCCGCTGCGCCAGATCGAGAACAGTAACCAGAGCCCGCCGACCGCGGCGGCCACAAAACCGGCCAGGCCCAGGATCGGAACGCCGGTATCGGTGGGATCGACATTCATGGCGATGGCGGAGCCGATGATCAGGGCCGCGGTGACGATGCCCAGGGTCAGACGGCTGACCGCCTTGTCCAGGCGCGAGCTGACTTCCTTGAGCGAATTGATGTCGACGTGGACCTCGATGCGACCGCGTCGGGCGGCGCGCAGCAGGCGGCTCAGATCATCCGGCAACCCACCCAGCACGCGCAGGGTATCCATCAGGCTCTTTTGCATGCGCCGTGTCATGTTGGCCGGCGAGTAGTAGCGACGCAGCACCGACTCGATCACGGGTGCGGCTTCCGAGGCCATGTCGAAGTCCGGGTCCAGTGATCGCCCCATGCCCTCCAAGGTGATGAAGGCCTTGAGCATCAACACCAGGTCGGCCGGCAACATCAGGCGATGACGCCTGAGGACACCGGTCATGTCACCAATCATGGCGGACATGTCAAGCTGATCCAGCGGAACACCGTGATAACGCTCGACGAAATCACCAATGTCAGCCTCGAGTTGGTCCTGATCGGCATTGCTGTCCATGCTCCAGTCCAGGAGAATGCGCGCCACCTTGGCGGCATCACGCTTGACCAGTCCATGCAACAGCTCGGCCACTTCGTGACGGCGATCGTCGGTGAGTCGGCCGACCATGCCGTAATCGAGCAAGGCAATGCGATTGTCCGGCAGATACTTGATATTGCCAGGGTGGGGATCGGCATGGAAAAACCCGTTTTCGAGGATCATCTTCAGAATCGCCTGGGTACCGCGCTGGGCGATCAAGTGCCGGTCCAGTCCCGCCTCGTCCACGGCCTCTAGGTCATGCCCGGAAATGCCGTCAATGAAGTCCTGTACGCTGAGTCGCTCACCGGTCCACTGCCAGTAGACCCCGGGAACGACGATCGGGCTGTCCTCTCCCATGGACTCGGCTATGCGCTCGGCATGGCGACCCTCGGAAGCAAAATCCAGCTCGGCGCGCAGTGAATCGGAAAACTGCTGGACCAGGGCCTTTGGTTTGTACTGCTTGAAATCCGGCGCCTCCGATTCGATGATCTCGGCCAGGCGCTTGAGCAGTCGCAAGTCGGCCTCGACAACAGGGCGAATGCCCGGTCGACGAACCTTGAGTGCCACCCAGGTGCCATCCTCCAGCCGCGCCTTGTGGACCTGAGCCAGCGAGGCTGCGGCCAGGGGGTCAGTGACAACCAGGGCGAAAATATCTTCCGGGGGCGCACCCAGATCCTCCGTGAGCTGCTTTTCGATTTCCGAGTAATCAACGGCAGGCGCCTTGTCCTGCAGTTTCCTGAATTCTTCCAGCCACTCCGGACCAAACAGGTCCACGCGTGTGGCCAGCACCTGGCCGAGCTTGACGAAGGTCGGCCCGAGTTCTTCGAGCACCCGGCGGGCCCGCTCGGGCGGCTTCAGTCGGGCCAGCTCCTCGGCCTTTTTCCAGTGCAATGCCTTGCCGGCCCGCTCCAATGCACCCGACATGCCCACTCGCTGGACCAGATCGCCGAATCCATAACGAATCAGCACCGCTGCGATGTCCTGCAAGCGACCGAGGTCGCGCGCTGCGCTCAAGGCCTGCCATAGCATGTGTGGGTCTCCATAAGGCGTTCAGGCAAGACTACCACCATTCGAACACATCTCAGGAACAGCCATCCGCTCATAACCGGGCGACATATGCTTTCGTCGAGTGAGTATTTCCGCTGGGCACCCTGCACCCGTAGCCTGATGTCCATGTCAATCTCAAGCACACAGGCCCACCAAGGCTGGTATCCGCTGTTTCTGAACCTGGCCGGACGAAATGTGCTGGTCATTGGGGGCGACCAGGTCGCTTTGCGCAAGACCCGGGCGCTGCTGCGTTGCGGAGCGCAGGTGGTCATGCTCTCCAACACGCCTGATCCAAAGACCGTCGAGGAACTGGCCGCTGAATCCGTGTGCTTTCTTCGCGGAGACTATTCCGCGGCACTGCTGGAAAACATTGCCCTGGTCGTTATCGCCGAGGCCGATGAGAACACGGTTCTGAACGTTCGGCAGGACGCTGACAAGCGCGGTCTGCCGGTCAATGTCGTCGACCAGTTCAAGCATTGCAGCGCCATCACACCAGCCGTGATCGATCGCTCGCCGATCAAGATCGCGATCTCCAGCGCCGGACAGGCGCCGGAACTGGCGCGCATGCTGCGCAGTCGTATCGAAGCCCTGCTGCCACCATCCATCGCAGCATTGGCGCAACTGGCCGGGCGTCTGCAGGAAAGGATCCGGAAGCGTTATCCGGACATGGCCCGGCGACGCCAGTTCCTGGGCTGGCTGTTTTCGGGTCCACCTGCCCTGGCCGTTGAAAGAGACCAGCCAATACAGGCCCGCCGCCTGGCCGAGCAGGCGCTGACAAAAGGCTCGGTCGGCATCAAGGGCAGCGTGGCCCTGGTCGGGGCCGGTCCTGGCGATCCGGAATTGCTGACCCTGCGCGCATTGCGCCTGATTCAGGAAGCCGATCTGATCGTTCATGACGGCCTGGTCGATGCCCGCATCCTCGACTACGCACGTCGTGACGCCGAACGGATCGATGTCACCAAGCGTCGCGGACACTGCCGGGTTGACCAGGACGGCATCCAGCGATTGCTGGTCGAGCATGCCCGCCGGGGCGCGCGCGTGGTGCGTCTCAAGGGCGGCGACCCGATGATTTTCGGGCGTGGTGGCGAGGAGATCGCCGAGCTTCGCAAGCACGGGGTCGACTACCAGGTTGTACCGGGTATCACCGCCGCCAGCGCTTGCGGTGCTTATGCCGGTATTCCGCTGACCCATCGTGATCATGCCCAGTCGGTGCGGCTGATTACCGCCCATTGCAAGGACTCCATCGACCGGCTGGACTGGTCGGCGCTGGCCGCCGATCGCCAGACCCTGGCCTTTTACATGGCCGTGGCCAAACTCGCCGACATCGAAACCCGTCTGATCGGGGCCGGACGTCATCCGGATACCCCGATCGCGCTGGTCGAAAATGGCACCCGCCCGAATCAGCGGGTTGTGGTCGGGACCCTCGGCGAACTGACTGGACTGGCCCGCCGACATGATCTGAAGTCCCCGGCCATGTTGTTTGTCGGCGAGGTGGCGGCCCTGGCCAGCGAACTGGGCTGGTACGGCGATGCACCACTTCATTCGGGCCTTGATGAGCACGTCGAGGTGCGCATGGCCTCCTGATATTCGGACAAGCTCCAAAGACACTCCGGCGGGTTACAATTCCGGCCATGACTCGCTCCCGAATCGCGCTGTTGGTCTCGGTATCCCTGGTGCTGTTTCTGACCGGTTGCGCAACCACACCGCCGCGTGACCAGGAGAACGTGTGCAATATCTTCCGGGAAAACCCGCGCTGGTACGACCATGCCCGGGCCTCCGAGCGACGCTGGAAAACACCGATCGCCGTTCAGATGGCTTTCATACAGCAGGAATCCTCGTTTCGCGCCCGGGCGCGCCCGGAACGCAATCGCATTCTGGGCATCATCCCCGGTCGGCGTCCCTCGTCAGCGCGTGGTTATGCCCAGGCCCAGGATCCGGCCTGGAGTGATTACCAGGCCGCCACCGGCAATCGTCGTGCCCGGCGCAGCAATATGGCCGATGCACTGGATTTCATCGGTTGGTACAACGACGTCAGCCACCGCCGCCTGGGCCTGGCCAAGAACGATGCCTACAATCTCTACCTGGCCTATCACGAGGGGCATACCGGCTACCAGCGCGGCAACTGGCGCAACAACAGCCAGCTCCAGTCGATCGCCCGGCGGGTCGATGAACTGGCCCAGACCTATCAGCGCCAGCTCAATGCCTGTGAGTCGGATTTCCACTGTCGTCGCTGGTACCAGTTCTGGCCGTTTTGCCGGTAAAGAGTTTCTTATTGACGGGCAAACTCAATTCAAAACCTTTAAACGCAAAGACGCTAAGACGCAAATTAAAAGCAATTCAGGAATTTCTTGGCGTCTTCGCGTCTTTGCGTTTAAAGATTTTGTCTTTCGGGTTTTTTCCGAGTAAAGACTGAGGCGTAGAGCCAGCCGCCGACTGCGCCGCACAGGCTGAGGGTGAGGAAGCCGGCCAGGCTGCGGGTGGCGCCGATGGCGGTGACCGGCAGCATGGCGCTCATGATGGCAAGTGCCGCGGCAATGGCGACAAAGCCGGCCAGCATGAACAGCGGCATTCTCGCCTTTGTGACCCAGCGAACCAGCGCACCGGCCACCACGAAGGCGATCAGCAAGGCCAGCGCGACGATGATGGCAAAGGTCGGGGCAAAGCTGACCAGGTCGAAACCGGTCACCTGCAGTCGATCACCTATTGATATCGGACCATCCAGCTCGGCGATTCGGGCCAGATTGAATTGGGTCTGAACAATGCTGCCCAAAGCCGCGGTAACCACCACCGCACTCAACCAGGCCAGTAACCAGCGCAGAGCAAGTTTCATGTTTTCTCCCATTCCTCACGCCACCGGGCGTTTATCATGTCGGGCATGAGATCGTTCATGCACAGCTTGATTGTACTGGCCCTGACGAGCGTCTTGTCAGGCAATGCCCCGGCATTTCAGATCGAGACCGTGGCCGAGGGACTGGAACATCCCTGGGCGGTTGCCTTCCTGCCGGACGGCCGGATGCTGGTCACCGAGCGCGCCGGGCGTCTGCGCGTGATCGATGCCGATGGTGATCTGGTAGCCGAACCGGTGTCAGGAGTGCCGGCAAGCTTCGTACGCAACCAGGGTGGGCTGATGGAAGTGGCCCTGGATCCCGATTTCGCGAACAATGGCTGGATTTATCTCACCCAGGCTCATGGCACGTCGAGCGCCAACACCACCCGGGTGCTGCGCGGTCGACTGGATGGCATGAACTGGATCGACAACGAGGTGATCTTCACCGCCAGCCCCGAACGCACACGCCCGGTTCACTACGGTGGCCGGATTGCCTTTCTGGACGATGGCACATTGCTGGTCACTCTCGGCGACGGCTTCGATCATCGCGAACAGGCCCAGAAACTGAACAGCCATATCGGAACGATTGTTCGCATCAACCCGGACGGCTCAGTGCCGTCGGACAATCCCTTTCTCGACCATCCCGACGCCCTGCCCGAGATCTACAGCTACGGTCATCGCAATCCGCAAGGCATCGTGTTCGATCCCGAGACTGGCCTGGTCTGGTCCCACGAGCACGGTCCGCGTGGCGGCGATGAGCTCAACCTGATCCGTCCCGGCGAAAACTACGGTTGGCCGGTGGTCACCCTTGGCATTGATTACTCGGGCGCGAGAATCACGCCCTATACCAGTCGACCCGGCATGGTCGACCCGCTGATCGACTGGACACCGGCCATTGCGCCGACCGGCATGAGCCAGTATCGCGGTGAACTGTTCGAGGAATGGCAAGGTGATTTGCTGGTCGCCGGCCTGGTCGGGCGTGACATTCATCGCATCCGTCTGGATGGCGAACAGGTCATGGACGAAGAAACGCTTCGTCTGGGGATCGATCGCAGGCTTCGCGATGTACGCGTCGGGCCCGATGGCGCCATTTACATCCTCACCGACCACTCCGACGGTGAGGTGCTGCGAGTGACGCCCTGATCAGCGCTGCGGTTTTTCGTTGCGCGGCGCGCCGATGTGCTTGAGACGGACTTCCTGGTCGGTGACCTGCGGCATGCGCTCGCGCACCGCGTCTTCATCGACCAGATTGCCGGCGCCGTCACTCAGGTGATCGAAGACCGCCTTGTAGCTGTCGGTCAGACGGTTGATCAGTTCGGCAGTCTGCACGAAGTGCTCGTTGACCTCTTCCCGGAAACGCTCGTTTTCGCGCTTGAGCGATGCGACCGACGGGTCGCGGCCGGTTCTACCCAGGAAGTACCAGGCTCCGGCGCCACCCAAGGCCAGTCCGGCAATCAATCCAACCACTACCCACCAGATCTCATTCACGCTTCATGCCTCCATGTTTGCTTGCACTGAACCTTATGTTAGCAAGCTGACGGAAGTATTTTTGCAAACGCCGGGTAAAAAGCGGTGATGAGTAGCCTGGAGGTTTGGGGGCGGGGCGGACGGATACCACCCGATGCTTCGCGCAACCTTATTTGTCAGAGCCTTTCCAGCGCAGGTCGTAAAGGTCCAGTCGACGATCTTGCATGTTGCGGACCGAGCCGTGCGAGCGGACTTCGCGCAAGCTGTCGAGATCCAGGTCGGCGATCAGCATGGTTTCGGTATTGGGAGTGGCCTCGTGAGCGATGGCATCGTGGGGAAAGGCGAAATCCGATGGAGTGAATACTGCCGCCTGGGAGTACTGCATGTCCATGTTCTCGACCCGGGGTAGATTACCTACCGAACCGGTAATGACCACGTAACACTCGTTCTCGATGGCCCGGGCCTGGGCACAGCGGCGCACGCGTAAATAGGCATTCTTGGTATCGGTCCAGTACGGCACGAACAGGATATTCATGCCCTGCTCGGCCATCAGCCGCGGCAGTTCGGGAAACTCCACGTCGTAGCAAATCAGAATGCCGATCTTGCCGAAATCGGTATCGAAGACCTTGACCCGGTTCCCGCCGGTCAGGCCCCAGTAAGTGATTTCGTCAGGGGTGACATGGGTCTTGTACTGGCGATCCCAGGTCCCGTCCCGCCGAAGCAGATAGCAGACATTGCGCAGGTGGTCCCCGTCGTACTCGGGCATGGAGCCGGCGACGATATTGATGTTGTAGGAGACGGCGAACTTGAGCATCTGGTCGCGGATGGCCTCGGTGTAGCCGGCCAGTTGCCGAACCGCCTCGGCGGGGCCCTGATCATTCCAGGGCGCCATCAATGGGCCGTTAAAAAATTCTGGAAAAAGAACAACATCTGCCTGATATCCAGAAACAGCATCAACAAAATACTCGATCTGCCCGTACAAATCCTCGAGTGACCGAGTCGGACGCATCTGCCATTGCACGGCACCGATGCGCACATCCGACGGCCGTCCGCCGATCAGACCGGCTCGCTTGTCCTCATGGTAGATGTTGACCCACTCGAGCAGCACCGCGAAGCCGGCCGAGTGCTTGTCATCCGGCAAGTAGCCGCGGACGATCTTGCGCACCTGGAAATCGTTGGCCAGTTGAAAAGTGAGGATCGGGTCGGTGATCTCGCGTGATCGCACCTTGGCCACATATTCGCGGGCGGTCATCTGGTCAGCGACCTTGTGATAGCCGGGAATGCGACCGCCAACCACGATGCCGCGAAGATTCATCTGCTCGCACAATTCCTTGCGCGCATCGTAGAGGCGCCGACCCAGGCGCAGATCGCGGTAATCGGGATGGACGAACACGTCAACGCCGTAGAGCACGTCACCCTTGGGGTCATGGGTGGTCAGAAAGCCATTGCCGACAATATCCCAGTAGCGGTGGTCATGGCCCCAGCGGCTGTACTTGACCACAAGCGAGATGGCGGCCGCCACGACTTTTCCATTGTCCTCGATGCAGATCTGGCCTTCCGGAAAGCGCTGGATCTGGGATTCGAACTGGGCGCGATTCCAGGCCCCTTCCAGGGAGCCCGGATAGACCTTCTCCATGATCACGGCAATATCGTCGTAATCGTCCAGAGTGGTCTGTCGCAATATCAGCCGATGGCTGTCCGATGAATCCTGGATGTCGCTCATTGCGGGTCTTGGTATCGATGATTTGCCCAATAGGATAGCCCATGAGTGCCGTCATCATTTCGCCATGCGCCTGACATCGCATTGAAAGACACCACGCTCAACATGGCGCCCATGAATCCGGACAAAGGCCATGAAATGACCGTCAAAGCGCATTTTCCCTATCGTCGCAACGTTCGAACCATCTGGATCTCCGATGTTCACCTGGGCTTTCCAGGCTGCAATGCCGAACATATCCTGGAATTCCTGCGCGCCATGCGCTGCGAAACGCTGTACCTGGTCGGAGACATCGTCGACTTCTGGGCGCTCAAGAAGAAGCGCTACTGGCCTCAGGCCCATAACAACGTCGTGCGCTCGATTCTCGGCAAGGCCAAGCATGGCACCCGGGTGGTTTTCGTGCCCGGCAATCATGACGAAGTGATGCGCCAATACGACGGCATGACGCTGGGCAATGTGGAGATCGTCAACGAGCTGGTCCATGAGACGGTCGACGGACGGCGCTTTCTGATTCTGCACGGTGACCAGTTCGATGCCGCGGTCATCAGCTCACCGTTGCTCGGCCTGATTGGATCCACCCTGTATGACAACCTGCTCAAGCTCAACCGCCTGGTCAACTGGGTGCGTTCCCGGTTCGGCAAGGACCACTGGTCGCTGGCCGCCTTTCTCAAGCAGCGGGTCAAGAACGCCGTCAAATTCATCTCCAATTTCGAGGAAGCCGTGATTCGGGAAGCTCGCTCGAACAAGGTCGACGGGCTCATCTGCGGACACATTCACCGCCCGGAGATCAGCGTCAACAAGGAGGTGATCTACCTCAACTGCGGGGACTGGGTGGAGAGTTGCACGGCCCTGATCGAGCACCACGACGGCAGCATTGACCTGATCCGCGCCCACGATGTGCACGAGATCATCAAGTCCCTGCCGCCGCGCTTGAAGGAGCAGGCCGCATGAGAATCCTGCTGGTCACCGATGCCTGGGCGCCGCAGGTCAACGGCGTGGTGCGTACCCTGGAAAAGACTCGCGAAACACTGCTTGAGTTCGGCCACCAGGTTGAAGTGCTGTCGCCGGAAGGTCAGCGCACGCTGCCCTGCCCCGGGTATAGCGAGATTCGCCTGGCCACGCGCCCCCAACAAGCCGTTCGCCAGGCCTTTTCGGGCCGGGCGTTCGATGCCATTCACATCGCCACCGAGGGACCGGTCGGGATGGCCGCCAGGCGTTGGTGCATTCGTCATGCGTTGCCATTCACAACCTCGTACCACACTCGATTTCCCGAATACATCAGAATGCGCGCCCCGGTGCCCCTGGCCTGGTCATATGCCTACCTGCGCCGCTTCCATGCCCCGGCCACGCGCACCCTGGTTCGTACCGACACCCAGCGCCAGTTGCTCGCCGAGCGTGGTTTTTCCGATCTGGCGATTTGGCCGGGCGGTGTCGATACGCAATTGTTTCGACCACGCGGTCGCGATCATCTGGGACTGCCGCGACCGATCTCGCTGTATATGGGACGGGTTGCACCGGAAAAGAATCTCGAAGCCTTTCTTGACCTGGACCTGCCCGGCTCCCAGGTGGTGATTGGCGGCGGCCCGGCGCTGGATGGATATCGCAAGCGCTATCCGCAAGCCCATTTCCTCGGTTACCGTCACGGTGAGGAGCTGGCCGAGGTGCTCAGTTCAGCCGATGTCTTTGTCTTTCCCAGTTGCACCGATACACTCGGCCTGGTGATGCTGGAAGCCATGGCCTGTGGCGTGCCGGTAGCTGCGTTTCCCGTCCCCGGCCCGAAAGACCTGATTACCGATGGCGGCAATGGCGCGCTCGACGAGGACCTTCGCAGCGCAATCTTCCGGGCATTGTCGATCGACAGCGAGGCCTGCATAGAATTCGCGGCACGCTTTTCCTGGACCAACTCAACGCGACGGTTTCTCGACATGCTCCAGCCGATCGACGAACCGAATGAATCAGTGCCCGCGTATAATCCGGTGCCATGGCCATCGCCGCTCCCGGACCGGAAAGTCGGATCTATCGCCCTGGAGAACTGAACCAGGAAGCTCGCGTTCATCTGGAAGCCGGGTTTCCCCGACTCTGGGTGCAAGGGGAAATTTCAAACCTGGCCAGACCCGCCTCCGGGCACCTGTATTTCACCCTCAAGGATGCGCGCGCGCAGATTCGCTGTGCCCTGTTCAGGGGCAATGCGGCGGGAATGGGGTTTCGACCCGAAAACGGCCAGGAGGTCCTGGCCCGGGGCCGTCTGAGCCTTTACGAGCCGCGCGGTGACTACCAGTTGATAGCCGACGGACTGCTGCAGTCCGGCGCAGGCGCCCTGCAACAGGCCTTCGAGGCGCTCAAGAAGAAGCTGTCGGCCGAAGGGCTGTTTGACGAGGACCGCAAGCGACCCTTGCCCGAATGGCCCAAACGCATCAGCGTGGTCACATCACCATCCGGGGCCGCCATCCGCGACATTCTCAAGGTCCTGGCCGAGCGCTGGCCGGCCGCCCGGGTGCGCATCTACCCCAGCCAGGTTCAGGGCGAGTCGGCGCCGGCTGAGCTGATCCAGGCGCTCAAGGCGGCCGACCGCCAGCAATTCGGGGAGCTGATCATCATCGGACGTGGGGGCGGTTCACTGGAAGATCTCTGGGCCTTCAACGATGAGCAGCTGGCGCGCGCCATAGCGGCAACCGAAACGCCGGTCATCAGCGCGGTCGGGCATGAAACCGATATCACCATCGCCGATCTGGTCGCCGATCTGCGCGCCCCGACCCCCAGTGCTGCGGCAGCCGCCGCCACCCCTGATGGTCCGGCCTTGCGGCTGCAGCGGGTCCGCCTGGACAATCAGTTGCATCGCAGCATGCAATCGACACTGAATCGCATGGGTCAAACCGTCGACCACCTGACTCGGCGCATGGCCGGCCAGCATCCGGGCCGGCGACTCGATGACATGAAAACCCGCAATGGACAGCTCGCTACTCGCGCCTCCCAGGCCATGCTGCGCATGCTCGACCAGCAGCAACGCCAGACTGCCGGGCTTGATCTGCGCTTGAAGGCTCGACACCCGGCCCGGCGAATCGAACAGCTCGGCAGTGAGCTTTCGACCCGAAAAGTTCGCCTGGAACGCGCCATGACCCGCTCGCTGAACCAGTCAGACGAACGCCTGGCCGGGCTGATTCGCGCACTCAATGCGGTCAGCCCGCTGAACGTGCTGGAACGCGGTTATGCCGTGATCCGCGACACGAAAGGCCAGGCAATGACAGACAGAAGTGCGTTCAAAAAGCAACTTAAAATCAATATCTTGATGAATAATTTTGAAGTGGATGCTGAAATAGTGTCCGAGCCCCGGGATGCGCGTCTGAAGTGAGCTACACCCTGACCTCCACGGCTCGCCACGAATCAATCGTCAAGCGCAGCCGTTTCATCGCCCGGGCCGGGCCCTGTTGTGACGAACACTCGGCCCAAACATTCATCGACCGGGTGCGCGATCTCACCGCCAGCCACAACTGCTGGGCGTGGAAGTGCGGTCAACAGTATCGCTTCGATGATGACGGCGAACCCGGTGGCACTGCCGGCCGCCCCATACTCCAGGCCATCGAGGGACAGGACCTCGACAATGTGGTCGTGCTCGTCATTCGTCATTTCGGCGGCGTCAAGCTCGGTACCGGCGGGCTGATTCGGGCTTACGGAGGGTGTGCTGCTGAGTGCCTACGTCAGGCGCCTACCGAACCAATCATCGCCATGGTTCGCCTCGAGTGTCGCCTGCCCTTCGAGGCCATCGCCCTGGCCCACCAGTTATTCGAACGCCACGGTGTGTCCAAGCTCGACGAGCGCTATGTCAGCGATGGGGTCGAGTTGACGCTTGAATTGCCGAGAACCAGTCGCGATACCCTGATCGCCGACCTGAATAACGCCACCAGCGGCAAGGCCGGAATCCGCTCATGAGCGTCGTTTACAGCAACCGGATCTCGCGCAACCGTTCAATCAGGTAATCGTGAGCAGTGATGGGTTCCGGGTAGCGGTCGGGACGATCAGGGCTGATGCATTCGGGCAGGGTCCTGATCAGAAAATCCGGATTCGGGTGAACAAAGAAAGGTATCGAATAGCGCGAGTGTTCAGCCGCTTTGCCGGGCGGATTGATCACTCGGTGGGTGGTCGATGGGTACACACGGTTGGTCAGGCGCTGCAACATATCACCCACATTGACCACAATGGTTTCGCCGTCGCTGATGACCGGCAGCCACTCTCCTTGCCGGGTCAGAATCTCGAGGCCGGGTTCATCCGAACCAATCAGCAAGGTGATCAGGTTGATGTCTTCATGACGAGCCGCGCGCACCGCACCCGATATTGACGGGTCCAGCGGTGGGTAATGGATCAGTCGGAGGATGGAATTGCCGTGATCGACCTTGTCGTCGAACCAGTCGTGCTCGAGGCCGATGTCCAGTGCCAGCGCAGCCAGTATCTTTTGACCCAGGCGATCCAGGCTCTCATACAACTCCAGCACGGCAGGTCGGAATGCATCGACTTCGGCCGGCCACACATTGGGTCGCAGGAGTTCCGGATACGGATTGTCGTCACCGACCGGGCGACCGACATGCCAGAACTCCTTGAGATCGGGCACGCCATGATCCCCGGCCTGCTCGATGCCGAACCCGGTATAGCCACGGGCACCCCCGGTACCGGGCTGATGGTAGCGTTGCTTGACGGCCTCGGCCTGGGTGAAAAATTCGCGGGTAACCTGGTAGACCCGGGCGATCAGATCCGGATCAACGCCATGCTCACGAATCCCGACAAATCCGAACTCGCGCCAGGCTCTGCCCAGATCCCGGGCAAAAAGGGATGGATCAGTTTGCAGCTGCGACAGCGACAGCACCGGGATTCCGGTGGCCGTCGAATGATCAGTTGAGGGCGTGGCGGACCGCATCGGCCAGTTGCTCGGCCAGCACCTGTACCCTGGACGACTCGCGACCCTCCACGGTCACGCGCACCACCGGTTCGGTACCCGATGGCCTCAGGATCACTCGACCCTTGCCATTGAGCTCTGATTCGACCTCGTGCACGGCCAGCTCAATCTCGCCGTGACCGTTCATCATCTCGCCGGCGTTCCCTCGTACTGGTACGTTGATCATGACCTGCGGATACTTGAGCATGCCATCGGCCAGGGCGGCCAGCGACTGGCGGGTCCGGGCAACAATCTCGATGACCTGCAGCGCACTGACGATACCGCAGCCGGTGGTGGCCCGGTCCAGGCACAGGATATGACCCGAAGCCTCGCCGCCCAGCACCCAGTTGCGTTCGCGCAGCAACTGGTGAACGTGGCGGTCCCCGACCTGACTGCGCTCGAAGGGAATATCGCGCTCTCGAAACGCCTCTTCCAGGCCGAAATTGCTCATTACGGTGCCGACCACGCCACCGTGCATGGTGTCATTGGCGCGCCGGGCATTGGCCAGTACAAACAGAATCTGGTCTCCATCCACCAGTTGACCCTTGTGGTCAACCAGAACGACACGGTCTCCATCACCATCAAAGGCGACCCCCAGATCGGCATGCTCGGCCTTGACGCGCTCGACCAGGCTATCCGGACTGGTCGAACCGCAGTCCTGATTGATATTGAGCCCATCGGGTCGATGGTGGATGGCAATGACTTCCGCGCCAAGCTCCTTGAATACCTCCGGTGCAATGCGATAGGTGGCGCCGTTGGCACAGTCGACAACGATCCTGAGCCCATCCAGCCGGGTGCCGTAAGCCACCGTGCCCTTGCAGTACTCGATGTAGCGTCCGATGGCATCTTCTATGCGAGTTGCCTTGCCCAGGCGATGCGGCTGAACCATTTCCATGGCCTGATCGAGGCGTTGCTCGATCTGCAACTGCAGGGTGTCGGGCAATTTCTCCCCTTCAGAGGAAAAGAACTTGATGCCGTTGTCTTCGTAGGGGTTGTGCGAGGCCGAGATCACGACTCCGGCCACCGCACCCAGACTTCGAGTCAGGTGCGCCACGGCCGGCGTTGGCATCGGGCCGAGCAGCTTGATATCGATGCCGGCAGCCGAAAAACCGGCCTCCAGGGCCGATTCGAACAGGTAGCCGGAAATCCGGGTGTCCTTGCCAATGACTACCGAGGCCGGTTCATCAACCTGCTCGGCCAGCACGCGGCCGGCGGCCCATCCAAGTTTGAGAATGAAGTCTGCTGTAATCGGGGGATCACCGACTCGCCCCCGAATTCCGTCGGTTCCGAAATAGCGCATGGTCATGAGGATCTATTGTAGCGCCGAAGCCTCGACTGCGCTGCAAACCTTGAGGGCATCGACGGTGTCGGCAACATCATGGACCCGCACGATGGCCGCGCCGTGGATGGCCGAAATCACGGCCGCGGCCAGCGAACCGGCCAGGCGCTGATCCGGATCCTTGCGTCCGGTGATTGCGCCGATCATCGATTTTCTCGAGATACCCGACAGCACCGGCACGCCGAGCTCTCGAAATCGCCCGAGATGGCGCAACAGGGCGAGATTGTGATCAAGGGTCTTGCCGAAGCCGAAACCGGGGTCGACGCTGAGCAGGTGAGAACCGATCCCGGCGGACTTGCAAGCCTCCAGGCGTGTGGCGAGAAACCGTCTGACATCTTCGACGACATCATCGTAGCGAGGACTCTCCTGCATGGTGCGAGGCTCACCCTGCATGTGCATCAGGCAAACGATCACCCCCAGGCCGGCCGCGGTCTCCAAAGCACCATCGGCCTGCAAGGCATTGACATCATTGATCATGACCGCCCCCGCAGCAACCGCCGCGTGCATGACCTGTGGCTTGGAAGTGTCGATGGAGACCGGCACATCGGTCTGCTCGGTCAGTGCCTCGATTACTGGAATGACACGCTCGAGCTCTTCGTCAAGTTCCACAGCGCGGGCGCCCGGTCGAGTGGACTCCCCACCGATATCCAGGATATCGGCGCCCTGCCCGGCAAGCCGTCTGCCGTGGGCCACGGCCAGTTCCTGGCGATCATAACGACCGCCATCGGAAAATGAATCGGGAGTGACGTTGACGATGCCCATCACCAACGGGCGACGCTGCCGATGAGCGCTCGTCAATCGTTCGCTCAAGCTTGAAACGGCCGCCTTCATGCGTCGATGGCGCTCGAAGCTTCAGCCGGTCACGGGCTGGCCGGATGGCTCCTTGTCATCAAGGTCATCGTCTCCGTCAGGCGTCGACGGGGGTGAATCATCGTTCCAGCCTTCCGGTGGATCGGGCTCGTGACCTTCCATGATCTGATCGATCTGCTTGGTGTCGATGGTCTCGTAGCGCATCAGCGCCTCGGTCATCAACTCGAGCTTGTCGCGATTGTCCTCGAGAATCTGGCGCGCCACCTCATAAGCTTCATCGATGATGCGGCGCACTTCCTTGTCAAGCTGACGATGCGTCTCATCGGACACGTGCTTGTGCTGCGTGACCTGGCGGCCAAGAAAGACTTCATCCTCGTTCTCGTCATAGGACAGCGGACCCATGGAATCCGACAATCCCCACTTGGTCACCATGCTGCGAGCGATCTCGGAGGCCCGCTCGATATCATTGGATGCACCGGTAGTGACATTGTCCTTGCCATAGATCATCTCTTCGGCAACCCGTCCGCCAAACAAGCTGGCAAGCTGTGACTTGAGTTGCTGCCTGGTCATCGAGTAGCGATCCTTTTCAGGCAAAAACATGGTCACCCCAAGGGCCCGTCCGCGTGGGATGATGGTGACCTTGTAGACCGGATCATGTCCAGGCATCAATCGTCCGACAATGGCATGCCCGGACTCGTGATAGGCAGTCAGGCGCTTGTCATCCTCTGACATGGCCATGGACTTGCGCTCGGCGCCCATCATGATCTTGTCCTTGGCCTGCTCGAAGTGGATATGCCGCACGGTCTTCGAGTCCTGGCGGGCCGCGAACAACGCCGCCTCATTGACCAGGTTGGCCAGATCCGCGCCGGAAAAGCCGGGTGTACCACGCGCAATCACGCGCGCTTCGACATCCTCGTCGACAGGCACCTTGCGCATGTGAACCTTGAGAATCTGCTCACGACCCTTGAGGTCAGGCAGGGGAACGACCACCTGGCGATCGAAGCGTCCCGGCCGCAACAAGGCGGGATCAAGCACATCGGGGCGGTTGGTCGCGGCGATCAGAATGATGCCTTCGTTGCCCTCGAAGCCATCCATTTCGACCAGCAACTGATTAAGGGTCTGTTCGCGCTCATCGTGACCGCCACCCAATCCGGCGCCGCGATGGCGACCCACGGCATCGATTTCGTCAATGAAAATGATGCATGGAGCATGCTTTTTGGCGGTCTCGAACATGTCGCGAACACGCGAGGCGCCGACGCCGACGAACATCTCGACAAAATCCGATCCCGAAATCGAGAAAAACGGCACCTTGGCCTCACCGGCGATGGCGCGAGCCAGCAGCGTCTTGCCGGTTCCGGGCTGGCCAACCATCAGAATGCCCTTGGGAATATGGCCACCCAGGCGCTGGAACTTGGCCGGGTTGCGCAAGAAATCGACCAGCTCGGTCACTTCATCCTTGGCTTCTTCGCAACCGGCGACATCGTCAAAGTTGACCTTGACCTGGTCCTCGCCCTGCAGCTTGGCTCGCGACTTGCCGAAGCTCATCGCGCCGCCGCGGCCACCCATGCCGCCGCCTTGCATCTGGCGCATGAAATAAATCCACAGCGCCACCAGCACCAGCACCGGCAGCAGGCTGATCAGAATATCGATCATGATCGAGCGACGCTCGGGCTCGATGGCCTCGAACTCGACATTGTTGTCGATCAGGTCCTTGATCAGGCCCTCGTCGCGCGGAGCCAGAACCTTGTATTCCTGCCCGTCACGCGTCTGGCCGGTCAGGGTCTGACCACCGGGGGTTTCCTGAATGGCGACGTTTTCGATGTTGCCACGGTTGACCTCCTCGAGGAATACCGAATAGGTCATTTCTCGCGGCTGCTCGGGCGGCTGCGAGTAATAGTTGAACACGCTCATGAGAACCATCGCGATGATGATCCACATGATCAGATTCTTGGCAAAATCGCTCAAAACGTCCTCTCCGTATCTCGAAATTCTCCGGTCGCAGCGCCCCTATTCTACGCCATACCGGAGTCAACTGCCCGCCTTGAGTTCTCGGGCGACCAGGTACACCTCGCGACTTTCGCTGCGCGAAGCAGCCGGTTTGCGCACCTTGACCGACGTAAATGATCGCCGCAAGGCAGTGAGCAAATCGTCAAAGCCGGCACCCTGAAAGACTTTGACCACCAGGATGCCGGAAATATCCAGCCAGTCGCGGGCAAATTCCAGCGCCAATTCAGCCAGATGAATGCTTCGCGCCTGGTCGGACGGACCAATACCCGATAAATTGGGGGCCATATCCGACAGAACAAGGTCTACCTTGCGACCATCCAGGGACTTTTCCAGTTGCTCGAGCACCTCCTGCTCGCGAAAATCGCCCTCAATGAACTCGACCCCCTCGATCGGCTCCATCGGCAGGATATCCAGTGCAATCACACGCGCCTGCGGACCCAGACAGCGCCGCGCCACTTGGCACCAGCTTCCGGGGGCCGCACCGAGATCCACCACCCGGTTCACGCCCTTGAAGATCCGGTCCTTCTCATCAAGCTCAAGCAGCTTGTAGGCGGCTCTCGCCCGATACCCGTCCTCCTGCGCCCTGCGCACGTAGGGATCGTTCTGCTGGCGTTTTTTCCAGGCCTTGGTCATGGGGCGGGTAGACGGAAGACGGAAGACGATTAGTACGGCTCGAATTGTACCTTGATCTCGTCTCCCGTCTCCCGTCTCCCGTCTGCCCGCATATGCGATAATCCCCTACCTCTCCCACCCCAACCACCGCATGCCCCTGTCCAACTCCCAGAAAAAATACCTTCGCGGCCTGACCCATGATATTGACCCGGTCGTGATGGTGGCCGACAAAGGTTTGAGCGAGAATGTCATGGCCGAGATCGAGCAGGCGCTCGATCACCACGAGCTGATCAAGATCAAGCTGCGGGGCGAGCGCGAGCAGCGCAAGGACTGGATCGAGGATATCGGCAAGACCTGCAAGGCGGAACTGGTTCACCAGATTGGCCAGGTCGCCTGTTATTATCGACGCCACCCGAAAAAGCCGAAGATTGCCCTGCCCCGGTAGCATTCACGACCGCGAAGTAATCATGCAACTGACCGAGCACAAGCCCGGAAACCATCACCATATTCGCTCCGTCGACGAGCACAGCCTGGTCATTGACGACCGCCGCTACACCTCCAGCCTGATCGTCGGCGCCCGACTCCTGCACCCCGACTGGCCGGTTCTGCATCTGGACGATCTGGACGAGAACACCATCGAACCGCTGATCGAGCATCAACCGGAGGTGGTTGTCCTCGGCGTCGGCAAGGTTCAAGCCTTTCCCGACCCGGCCATCCAGATGGCATTCATGCGTCATGGCGTCGGGGTCGAATGCATGACCCTGGATGCCGCATGCCGGACCTTTAACGTACTGATGAGCGAGAACCGACGCGCCCTGGCCGGCTTGATCATCAACCCGGAACCGCGAGCATGAGTAACATGCGTTCCGGCAAAGCTGTATTGTCGACCCACGAGGTCCTCAATCAACC
The DNA here is from genome assembly GCA_007134485.1 of Wenzhouxiangella sp. Lineage (GTDB taxonomy): Bacteria > Pseudomonadota > Gammaproteobacteria > Xanthomonadales > Wenzhouxiangellaceae > Wenzhouxiangella. Next base: position 18,490 of record SLKT01000168.1, read on the forward strand.
CGAGCCGCTGGAAAACTACAACGCTTACACCTCGGATCAGGCACTGCAGGAGGCGGTCGCTCGTGAGGGTGCCGATTCATATGAGCAGCGACTGGCCGATTACGGCGCCATTGCAGGCTCCGAGATCCTGCGCCTGGGATTCGAAGCCAACACGCACAAGCCGGTTCTCAAGACCCACGATCGCTACGGCCATCGAATCGATCAGGTCGAATTTCACCCCTCTTATCACCGGCTGATGGAGCTGGGCCTGAATCATGGCCTGGCCTCGCTGACCTGGGGCGGCGAACCGGGCGCCCGGGTGGCCCGCTCGGCACTGATGTACCTGCACAACCAGTTTGAAGCCGGCACCATGTGTCCGATCACCATGACGCATGCGGTAATTCCTTCCCTGCGGTTGCAACCCGAGGTGGCAGAGCAGTGGGAGCCACGCGTGCTGTCCGGCCGCTACGACCCATCCTTCAGACCGGCCACTGACAAGACCGGCGTGACCCTGGGCATGGCCATGACCGAAAAACAGGGCGGTTCGGATGTGCGCTCCAACACCACCCGCGCCCTGCCCCTGGAAAAGTCCGGCAGCGGACAGGCCTACGAGCTGATCGGCCACAAGTGGTTCTGTTCGGCCCCGATGTCGGATGCCTTTCTGAGCCTGGCCCAAACCGACGAGGGCTTGAGCTGCTTTCTGGTGCCGCGCTGGCGCCCCGACGGCAACCTCAACGCCATTCATATCCAGCGTCTCAAGGACAAGCTGGGCAACCAGTCCAATGCCTCGTCGGAAATCGAGTATCACGGCGCCTGGGCGCAAATGATCGGCGAGCCCGGCCGCGGCGTGGCGACCATCATCCGCATGGTCTCCGAAACCCGCCTGGATTGCGTAATCGGCTCGGCCTCCCTGATGCGCCAGGCGGTGTGCCAGGCGATCGTTCACTGTGACCAGCGCGAAGCCTTTGGCAATCACCTGAGCAACCAGCCGCTGATGACCAACGTGCTTGCCGATCTGGCCGTCGAGTCAGAGGCCGCCCTGGTGTTGATGATGCGCCTGGCCCGACTCTTCGAGCGCTCAGCCGGCGATGAACAGGCCGAACTTCTCGCGCGGGTCCTGACCCCGATCGCCAAGTACTGGGTCTGCAAGCGGACGGTCCACCTGGCCAACGAAGCCCAGGAGTGCCTGGGTGGCGCCGGCTATGTCGAGGAGTTCATTGTGCCGCGCATCTATCGCGAGGCGCCGGTCAATGCCATCTGGGAGGGCTCGGGCAATATCCAGTGTCTCGATGTATTGCGCGCCATCGGTCGTGAACCGCGCTGCCTGGATGCCTTGACCGAGGCGCTTCAGCCCCATGCGGGCGCATCGCCCGAACTGGCGGCGATTCTCGATTCGGTCCGGGCTGATCTTGGCGATGAAGGCCAGGTGCAGTACCGCGCCCGACGGCTGGTGGAGCGACTCGCCGTTGCCATGCAGGCGGTCACGCTGATTGAATCCGGCAGTTCAGCGGTTGCCGAAGCCTTTGTCGCCTCACGCCTTCGTCACGACGGTGGCTTGATGTTCGGCACCCTGCCCGATTCAGTCGACACGTCCGCGATCCTTGATCGGGCCCGGCCGGTGCTTGACCGGATGGTTGGATGAGCCCAACCGCGCGCAGGACCCCGGACACCCTGCTGATCCTGCTTGGCCTGGCTTTACTGCTGGGCGCATTGAGTTTCATCATTCCGCCCGGCAATTACCAGGTGGATACGGGTCCGGATGGTGAAACGCTGCCGGTCGAGTTATCAAGTTTCCAATTATCAGACGAAGGCCCGCAGGGCACACCGATTTTCAGCGCCGACCACGACAACGTCGGCTTCCTGAACGTCGCCTTCGAAGGCTTGACCTCGGGCTCGCGGGCCAGTGCCGCCATCGGCATCATCGCTTTCCTGCTGGTGATCGGCGGCGCCTTCGGCATCATCATGAAATCCGGCTGTGTCGATCGCGGGGTACGCGCCCTGATCGGTCGAACCGAAAAGGATCCGATTCTGATTCTGCCCCTGCTGTTTTTCATGTTCTCGCTCGGGGGAGCGATTTTCGGCATGAGCGAGGAAACCATCGCTTTCGTCCTCGTCCTGGCGCCGATCATCGTTCGGTTGGGCTATGACGGCATTACTGCGGTTCTGGTCACCTTTGTCGCATCACGGGTCGGGTTTGCCTCGAGCTGGATGAACCCGTTCAATGTCGGCATCGCCCAGGGCATTGCCGATGTTCCCATGCTGTCGGGCGCCCCACTGCGAATCGTGATGTGGGTGACCTTTACCCTGGTCGGCATGCTGTTCGTCGTCTGGTACGCACGCCGTGTCCGGGCCAACCCGGAGGGTTCCCCCACTTGGGCGACCGACCAGGCATTTCGGGACTCGGCCATTCCGGCGCAAAGCGCCTCCGAGTTCAGTCGCAGGGACGCGCTGGCGCTGCTGGTGATGGCGGCCGGCATCGGCTGGGTGATCTGGGGGGTGACGGCCCAGCAGTACTATATCCCTGAAATCGGCGCCCAGTTCTTTACCATCGGACTGGCAGTCGGCGCGCTGTACCTGTTTCCCGGTCGCCACCGAATGCGCGCCAATGTCCAGGCCCAGGCGTTCCGCGACGGCGCGGCCGGACTGGTGCCGGCGGTACTGGTCATCGGCATGGCCAGCGGCCTGGTGCTATTGCTGGGCGGCACCGATCCGTCTCAGCCCTCGGTCATGAACAGCATTCTGTTCGCCCTGGCCTCCGGGCTGGCTCACCTGCCGGAACTGGTCTCGGCCTGGCTGATGTTCTTCGTCCAGAGCTTGATCAATTTCATGGTGCCCTCCGGCTCCGGCCAGGCAGCCCTGACCATGCCGCTGATGGCGCCGCTGGGCGACCTGGTCGGCATTCAGAGACAGGTCACCGTGCTGTGCTTTCAACTTGGCGACAGCCTGACCAACCTGATCATTCCAACCTCGGCGACGTTGATGGGCGTGCTGGGGGCGGCGCGTATTGACTGGGCAATCTGGGCGCGCTGGATTCTGCCGTTTCTGGGCCTTTACGTGCTCATGGCCATGCTGTTTATCGGTTATGCCGTGCTGAGTGGTTATTCCTGAGACCCTGAAAGGGCAACAGGCTTCATCGTCTCATCCACGGCCACCATCACCAGGCTGCCCTCAATGGCCAGCTCCTGGGTGCCGGCCATGGCATCCTCGATGAGAATGCGTACCTGGACGGTCATCGATGTTCGTCCGGTTCCTGTCACCTCTCCAACCAGTTCGACAATCGAACCTTCCGGGATCGGAACCTTGAAATCGACCCGGTCCATGGACACCGTGACCACCTGGCGGCGCGAATAGCGAGTCGCGGTCAGAAAAGCCACCTCGTCCATCCAGTGCATGGCCGTTCCGCCATACAACGTACCGATCGGATTGGCATCGTGTGGAAACACCAGCTTGGTGATTCGCGTGCGAGATTGTTCCTTGCGGGTCTGGGGATCGCTCATGGCTGAAGTATAAGCAAACGGCAGCAAGGGCACGAAAGAGTTGTCACACCCCGAAGGCTTGCAAAAAAGCGCCCGGGAATTTCCCGGGCGTCTTTTTTTGGACTGGCCGATCAGCTCCGACGTGCGACAGCCTCACCCTTGGCCAAAGGGCCGGTTACGCCTCCGCAGGCTACCCAACCCGAGGATCAGCATGCCCGACAGCAGCAGGAACAACGCGATAGGCCCACCCACTGGAACCGGTTTGGGCTCATCCATCACGAAGGTCACTTCCACCGCGGTCTCCTCAGGAACGGGATTGCCTTGCGGGTCATCACCGTTGGCGGTTGCCGTATTGATGATTTCACCAGCGATCATGTCTGCCTGTACAACACTATACGTTCCGGTGAGGATACAAGTCTCGCCGGGTGCCACCGTTGGGCAGGTCTCCGAGGATGGCGTGATCATGTCATCGACGATCACCACGTTGCTCAAGTCGACATCACCGGTATTCGTGGCCGTAATGGTGTACTGAAGCACGCTGCCCTCCACAATCGGATCGGGCGCCTGACTAATCACCTTGGTCAGGCTCAGTGATGCCATGACAACCGGATGCTCCGTTTCACAAGCCTCGCACTCCGGTTCATCATCACCAGCAGCCAACACGCTGTTGCCCACACTACCGACCGCATCAGCATCCACCGTCGCACTGTAGACAAACGTGTAAGTATCCGGCACCGAACCCGAGTCCAGCGTACAGGTCACCACGTTGTCAGGCC
>SLKT01000122.1 GCA_007134485.1 Wenzhouxiangella sp.
CCACCCGGAACCAGTCGGGCGCACCCGGCCGCTGGCCGACCTGGGCCGCCAAGTCGATGGACACGGAGCAGGCTTGCCGACAGGGGTTGTGATCTGCAGGCGTCACGGCAGTGGCGGCGCACCCGGCCAGGATCACCAGGACTGACAGGCTTGCGATGAGTGCGGATATCGATCTCATTTTCGTTCTCCTACTGAGTGGAAGGTGAATGCGAATCCGAATCCTTGAGTTGCCGGAATCGGGGATGGTCATGCAATGGCTCGAACGCGGGATTGCGAGTCAACAGGAACAAGGGCAAGCCCTTTTCACTGGCGACCATGACATGCTCAATGGCCTGGTCCTTGTCGCCCAATGCCAGGTAAGTTTCGCCAAGGGCCCAGTGCGCGTTTTCGCTCAAGTGCGCGGCCGAAGACATCCGTTCGAGTTCAGCTTGCGCCTGTTCGATCTGGTCGGTCCTGGCCAGGTAAAGCGCCAGCGTGGCCCGATCCTCGTAAGCGCCCGGATTGACCTCCAGTCGCGACCGGGCAAGGTCAATGGCCTTGTAAAGCCTGCTTTCGATCTCCTCGTCGCTGCCATTTGCCATTCTCAGGGCATCGGCCAGGTAACCGTGCATGCGAAAGTCCGACGGGCTCAACGCCGCAGCCTCACGAAACATCTCCACGGCCCGGTCATATTCGGCAATGTAGAAGTAGTTGGTTCCCGCATTGGCGTAAGCCGAGGCCGATGGCCCCCGTTCGATCGAGGACCGAAAGGCTTCGGCGGCTTCCTGGTAGTTTCCCTTCAGAAAAAGAAACGCCCCCAGGTTCCAATACGCTCGCGGACTGCCCGGTTCCAGCGCAATGGCCTTCTCGATGCTGACAATGGCCTCGCTCAGATCACCTCCGCTGGCCTGGATTGCCCCGAGAATCGAGTAGTTGCGCCAATAGGCCGGATCAAGCCCCATGGCCCGACGCACCGCATCCTCGGCAGCGTCCAGATCACCGGCTGCAAAATGAACCGGCGCCATCCCGGCATAGGCTTCACCATTGTCCGGGTCGATCAGCAACGCACGCATGAATGCGGCACGCGCCTGCTCCAGCGCTCCAAGCCGCCGATGCAGATTACCCATGGCCACATGCGTTTCGGTGCGCCGGTCTCCGAAAAGCTCGGCCTGGCGACAGACCTCGAGGCTGGGCTCAACAATATCGGAATCCTGGGTAATATCGTAGCGCTGCCACATGGCCGTGCACAGGCCGGCATGCGCCAGGGCAAAGTGCGGGTCCAGTTCCAGAGCCTGTTCGAAATGAACAATGGCAAGCTCGATATTTTCCAGGGTGCCCAGGCTGCGAAGCTTGGCGCGTCCGCGCAGGTACTGCTCATAGGCATGACTGTCATCGGTGGATCGGTCGATCAGCCGCTGATCACCATGAATCTCCAACTGCATCACTTCGGCGATGGATCGGGCAATCGTATCCTGGACCTCGAAAATATCCTCGAGATCACCCTCGTAGGACTGGCTCCACAGACTATGCCCCCGGCGGCCATCGACCAGGCGCGCGCTGATACGTACCCGCTGGGCGGACTTGCGTACGCTGCCTTCCAGAACACTGTCCACCCCCAACTCACTGGCCACCTTGCGAACATCGGTCAGGCCATCACGAAAGGAAAATGATGAGGTTCTTGATATCACCCGCAAGCCCGGCACCGAGGCCAGGCTGTCGATCAGGGCTTCGGCCAGTCCATCACTGAAATAAGAATGGTCCCCATCATCGCTCAGATCCGAAAATGGCAACACCGCGATCGATTGCCCGGGATCGATCTCATCCGCTTCACGGTCGATCAGGACAAAGGCAAGAATGGCCAGCAAGGCGACGATCACCAGGTAATCCAGCCAGCGCCAGTTCCAGTGTGCCGGGATCGGGAAGCGCTCATCGGAAGGTGCATCCGCCGGGATCGTCCGCACGACCCCGGCCGGAGTAATGTCGTAGACCCAGGTCAGGATGGCCACCACCGGCAGACCCGCCAGGCCCAGTACGACCAGCACCGTCAGGACCCAGTCCGGCACCATGAGGGCAGGAAAAATGATTGCGGCCACTTGCAGGGTCAGCCAGGCACACACTGCATAGGCGCCGACCACCCGGATGACATGCCGGCGGCGCAGTTCCCCCAGGGTACGATAAAGCCGCGAAGATTTCTTCGCCACTGCAGAACCCCTGAATGTGATATGCATCACATTATGTGCCTACGCCACGAATTGTACTCCAGCAATGACCGGCTTGCAGTACAAACGTCCGGATGGCTTGAAGTACTCAGGGATCTGATCCACCCGCCCCTGCCACATCAGGTGGCGCGTTTCCGGACCTACCAACCCATCCAGTGTGCATAGGCCCCGACAAACTCATCGAAAATCTGATCTGCATCCAGATCCTCGAAAGTCCATTCACCGATCTGCCCTGTGCTCAGCAGGATCTCGGCACGCGGTTCGATGTCCTCGGGTTTGGAAACGATTTCGGTCAGGGCGAAACTGACCGGTTCGCGGACCAGCCCGTGGATGGTGAAACGAAACTCTTCGTGCTCGTTGCGCCATACCGTCAGACTGGCTCGATCAAGCTCGCGATCAATGGTGACCTGGCGATCATACTGCTCGATCTCGGCGGCGATCTGTTCGAAAGCCGGTAGCACGGTTTCGTCCAGGTAAGCCTGGATTCTGGGCAGGATCTCGGCTTGTCTTTCAGCCGCCAGACGAGAAAAGCGTTCATAACCCCAGATCACCGTCTTGAGGCGCTTTCGCCAGTCTTTCTGGCGTTCGGCAGCCGCCAGCGGCAACGGGGGTCCACCGGTGTATCCGCCCGGCGGAGTGGCACCAGCCAGTGGAGCTCCCGCCGCCGGTAGTGATGCGGTACTTTCGGGCTCGGCCAGACGGACCGGGCCTTCGGCAGCCAGGCGAAGCACTCGTTCACCACGCAAGGACTTGTACAACCCGAGACAGATCAGCAACATCACTATGGAAAATGGCATGGCGGTCGTGATGGCAGCGGTCTGCAATGCCGCCAGCCCCCCGGTCAATAACAACACCGCAGCTACCGCACCAATCATAACTGCACCCATGGCGCGCCGGTACATGGGTGGATCCGGATCGCCTCCGGCAGTCAGGATATTGACCACCAGCGAGCCCGAATCAGCGGAGGTCACGAAGAACACGGCAATTACAATCAGAGCCACCAGGGCGGTCAGCATGGCCAGCGGCAATTCCTGCAACATGACGAAGATGACCGTTGAAATATCCTCGCGTACGGCCTCCACCAGGCCGCCGGCTTCAGCCAGCTCCATGTGAATGGCGGTATTGCCAAACACCACCATCCAGAAAAAGATCAGCAGCGACGGCGCCAGCAGCACCCCGGCAATGAATTGACGAATGGTGCGGCCACGAGATACCCGGGCGATGAACATGCCGACAAACGGCGACCAACTGATCCACCAGCCCCAGTAGAACATCGTCCAGGCCTCCTGCCACTCGGTGCCGATATAGGCATCGGTGTTGAATGACAGCTCGATCAATGAAGCGGCATATCCGCCGATGTTCTGGACATAGGTACTCAACAGAAACAGGGTGGGCCCGCCGAAGAAAACCACCAGCAGCAAACCCAGTGCCAGCACCACGTTGAGCTGGCTGAGTCTTCGGATACCGCGATTGAGTCCGGAAGCGGCCGAAATGGTTGCGGCCAGGGTAATCACGGCGATCAGCAGAATCTGGTTGGTTACCGAAATGCCGGCCAGGCCAAGATGGTCAAGACCTGCATTGAACTGCATCGCACCCAGCCCCAGGGAAGTCGCCAGGCCGAAGATGGTCCCGAACACCGCGAGCATGTCAACAAAGCCACCCAGGGGGCCGTGCACCCGCTCTCCCAGAATGGGATACAGCGCCGATCGAATGGTCAACGGCAGATTGTGGCGAAAGGCAAAGTAGGCCAGTGACAAACCGACGATCACGTATATGGCCCAGGCGTGCAGACCCCAGTGAAAAAAGGTGATGACCATGGCATCGGCCGCGGCATCCAGCGATTCGGCTTCGGCGCGCGGCGGGTCGGCAAAGTGGGAAATGGGCTCGGCCACGCTGTAGAAAATCAGCCCGATGCCCATTCCGGCACTGAACAACATCGCGAACCAGGTGAAAAAGCCGTACTCGGGTGACTCGTCGTCACGACCCAGGCGAATGTCACCGTGTCGACTGAACATCAACCACAGGACGAAGACCAGAAAGAAGACCGCGGCCAGTACATAAAACCAGCCAAAGGTACTGACGATGAAGGCCTGGACCTGGGACACCGCCCGCCCGAACGGTTCGGTAAACAGCGCCCCGATGACGACCAGTATCGTCATCAGACCGAACGTGATCAGCAAACTCCAGGGCAAGCGTCGCGACAACATCAATGCCAACCCTACATCAAAACCTAGTCTCGAAAATTCTTGAACTGCAGGGGCTGACCCAGTTCGGCCTCCTTGAGCAAGGCGATGACCGCCTGCAAATCATCACGCTTCTTGCCATTGACCCGGACCTGCTCGCCCTGAATGGCCGCCTGGACCTTGATTTTCGAGCCCTTGATCAACTTGACGATCTTCCTGGCCAGTTCACTATCGATGCCCTCGCGAATGGTGGCATTGCGGCTGGCCGTCTTGGCCATGACGACCGGCTCGTCAACATCGACGCAATCGAGATCAATACCGCGCTTGGCCAGCCTGGCGTAGAGAATGTCGAGCATCTGTCCAAGCTGAAACTCGGATTCGGTCTTCAGGGCGATGACATTGCCGTTCAGCTCGTAAGTCGAATCAGTACCCTTGAAGTCGAATCGGGTCGTGACTTCGCGATTGGCCTGGTCGACCGCGTTGGCGATCTCGTGGTGGTCCACTTCCGAAACGACATCAAAACTGGGCATAATGGCACTCGATCCTTGGCAGTATTCTCATTCTACTTCAAGGCTCGGCCATTCGCGGAATGGTTACAATCACATCGGCACTCGCGTTGAAACACGGGGCATTGCGCATGAAACTGCCGGACGAGACAATGGGCGAATCAGCGGACACGGGACCGGCATCACCACCAATGCAGGAACTGACCCGGCAAATTCAAACGCTGGCCGAAATCGGTGAACTGTGCATGGAGGCGCGGTCACTGTTGCCGGCAGTCGCCCAGACTGCCGACCAGTTGCGACGCATGGGCACCTGGAGAACCATCATTCCCTTTCAGATGATCGAGGGCTGTCCACACGCGCTGGACCCGGCCAACCGCGACCATCATGAATTGATCCAGCACGTGCTCCATGCATTCGGCGAGGCACTTTCACGTCGCCACGACGAGCACAATCAGCCGGTATTGAGCGATGAAGAAACGCTTGCCGAAGTGGCTGCCCTGACCGAGGCCGCCGGCGTCGAGCATACCCGTGCGATCGGACTGCTGACGGCCTCGACGATCAATGACCTGCAGGCAGGCATTCTGCTACTGGCCGATATCGCCACCGAGATCGAGGCGCGCGACGTAAGTTTGCTGGTCAACTGCTCGAATTACCTGTCCATGCTGACCGACCGGCTTTATCACCAGGGCCGGCTGGAGGACAGCAACCGAGAACTCAGCATTCTGGCCAGTCGCGACAACCTCACCGGATTGCCCAATCGTCGCAGCCTGATGGAAAGCCTGGAACAGATGATGAGTGCAGCCGAGGACAGTCGCGGACAGATCCTGCTGGCCTTTATCGATCTGGATGGCTTCAAGCGCATCAACGACCAGCACGGCCACGAAGCCGGTGATATGTTCCTGATCTCGATTGCCCGCCGGTTGCAGCAGGCCCTGCGCGAGGATGACCTGGTCGCCCGATTGGGCGGCGATGAGTTCGTGGTGGTGACCACCGCAGGGGGCAATCGCAACAGCAAGGACATCATCCGTCACCTGGGCAACCGTATCGACCAGGCCATTGTCGGGCATCATGATCTGGGCTCGGTATCGATCGACTACCCCGGCGCCAGCATCGGCGTCGTGACGTGGCGGGGTGAATCGATCAACGAGTTGATCAGGAAGGGCGACCAGGCCATGTACCAGATCAAGCAACGGCGCCGCGGTCAGGATGGATCCGGCAATCAACCACTCGGAAACAAGTCTTGAACTGTCAAACCAGTGACCACCATCCTCACCTTAGAACCGCAGTGTCTTGCCAATCGGGTCACGCACGCCTGTTATTTTATTCCGGAATCATTCAATTCAAACTCGTGAAAACTCATGACCAAACCCATCATCGCTGACAATAAGCCCGCCAAGGTCAAACTGGAAAAAGGCAGGGAGTATTACTTCTGCGTCTGCGGACGTTCGTCGGACCAGCCCTTCTGCGACGGGTCACACAAGGGCACGGGTTTCGAGCCCAAGGCCTTCAAGGCCAACGAGGACGGCAATGCATGGCTGTGCCAGTGCAAGCAGACCGGCAACGCGCCTTACTGCGACGGCACTCACAAGCAGTTCGAGGATGATCAGGTCGGTGAGGAGGGACCAGACGACTCTGACAAGAAGGATTCCGGGCCACCAAAGCCAAAAGCAACCAAGGAAGAACCCACTGTAGAGTTCATTCATCAACTGGCCCATGAAGGCCTGGACGGCGTCGGGCATCACGGACCCATGGCGGCCATGGGTGTGCCCCGGCACCAGTTGCCGAAGTGGGATGATCTGCAATTGATGGTTGCGCAAATGGCGCGCAAGCCCCTGCTGGACGATGCCGCGGTCGGCTCCGAGCTGGTCATCGGCCCGGAGGCAAGAAAGCCCCTGATCCTGAAGATTCCCCTGTTCGTGTCCGACATGAGCTTCGGCGCCCTGTCCGAGGAAGCCAAGATTGCCCTGGCCCGAGGCGCCGAACTGGCTGGCACCGGCATCTGCTCAGGCGAGGGCGGCATGCTGCCCGAGGAAAAAGCCGAAAACAGCCGTTACTTTTATGAGCTGGCCAGCGCCATGTTCGGTTTCCGCGAGGAATTGCTGGCCGACATCCAGGCCTTTCACTTCAAGGGCG
>SLKT01000102.1 GCA_007134485.1 Wenzhouxiangella sp.
CCCTGAACCCTGAACCCTGAACCCTGAACCCTGAACCGGGACCCTCACCCCATCCGCTTGCGCACCACGCCCACGCCCAGCCCCTCGATGGAAAACTCGCTGTCAGCACTGATCTGCACGGACTTGTAACGCGGATTCTCGGCATCCAGCCAGATGCCCCGCCCTCGTCGGCGCAAACGCTTGACGGTGACTTCATCGCCCAGACGTGCCACCACGATTTGTCCGCTGCGGGCGTCTGGCGTTCGGTGTACCAGCAACAGGTCGCCGTCGAGAATGCCGGCATTGATCATGCTGTGCCCCTTGACCTTGAGCGCATAGTCCGGGCTTGGCGAAAACGCCTCGCGGTCCACTGCAAGCTCGTCTTCGTGATTTTCCACCGCCAGTATGGGTGTTCCGGCAGTGACCCGGCCGATGATCGGAAGGGTCATGGCTTGCGGGGTGGAGGGTTCCTGCTTGGCTGATTCAACCGGCACGATGCCACGGGCGGTGCCGGCCAGCAGTCGGATCGCACCCCGGTCGGCCAGCGCTTGCAGGTGACATTGCGCGGCATTCGGTGACCGGAAGCCGAAATTTTCGACGATTTCTGCACGGGTCGGCGGCAGGCCATCGCGCTTGAGACGGCGATGAATGAAATCCAGAATCTCCTGCTGGCGACGAGTCAGGCGCATCCTGGTACTGTATCAAATTTCAGTCCCGGTTTCACGCGCTTCCCTGAGGCCGCGCTGCGACCCTGATCGACCAAGGCCCCTATCTGACCCCTGAATCCTGACCCCTTCCTAACTTACCGCGTAATAATCACCGTACCCGACACGCGAGTGCGCGGATGCCGGTGATAAGGATGGCGATAGTGCCACCACGGGTCGAAATACGGATAGGGGTGGTAGACGGTGACGACATCCGGCCGAATCGGCCACAGATACAGCGTCATCGCATCCAGACGCGGGTAACGATAGCTGAACTCGCCGATCTCACCTTTCGAGAACTCTTCGATGATGCCGGTGACGGTGATTTCACGACCCCTTGTAAATACCGCCGGATCCTGGAATCCGGATCGACAGGCCAGAAAGCGCCCGTAATGGTGATCCCCGCTCAAGGGGCGCAGGTTTCTGTCCAGGTCGCGGGCCAGGATTTCGATACAGGTTTCATCTTCGACTGGCCGGGTATCGACGATATGTCCGCCCCAGCGCACGCGTGCACCGATCGAGCGTTCAGTGGCCTGATCGGGTTGAAATTCGGCGAAATCGCCAGCCAGGGGTTTTGGAATGGAAGCACATCCACTCAACAGTGCCATCATTGCTGCAATGAGCAGGAGTGAACGAACCCGGGACATGGACATCATCTTGCTGGTCTCCGCTGACAGTCAAGACTGGAGATATCTGATTGGAGTCTTGAATCCCGTCCGGGTTCAACCTGTTCGCCAACTTCTCGCTCTGGTAATGAAGTCGCTGGTCAATTGCTGATCAAGGGGCCCGTAATGCACCCGGTTGTACAAGCGTGACAGTTCCAGAAACTCCGTACCGCGTGTTCCCAGCTGGGTTTCGATTCGCTCAGCGAACTCAAGTGGTGTTTCGGATGGCTGCTTGTTCAGACGATTGCGGCGCAGGTGACGCAGCAGTCGCCGCCAGGCGCGCTCGGCTTCGTCAGCCGGTCGACGATGATGGTTGCGCAACAGCCAAATCGCCAGTGGGATGGCAACCATCGCAACAACGAAAAGCATGAGCAGGCTGATGCCCAGGGGCCCCAGTTGGGGCAGGCCCAGCTGACTCAGCATCCAGCGCTGGCGTTCGGCATCGAACCCCAGCACCCACTGGTTCCAGAGGTGCTGAATGCGATCGTACTGGTTGCGCATCTGGTAAATCCAGTCCAGTTCGAATAGCGAACGACCCCGATCGACCACGCTGCGTGAGCCTTCGGTAATGCGTAAAGGCGAAACGGCGGCGGTGGGATCGACGCGCACCCATCCGGAGTCTTCCAGCCAGACCTCGTTCCAGGCGTGTGCATCGGATTGGCGCACCAGCAGGTAGCCACCAGCCTGGCTCCAGAATCCACCGTGATAACCGGTCACGATACGGGTGGGAATACCCGCCGCTCGCATGAGCACGGCAAATGCCGAGGCGTAGTACTCGCAATAGCCGTCCTTGAGGTCGAACAGGAACTCATCGGCACCGTGACGTCCGAGCGGCGCGGTGCTCAGGCTATAGGAAAATTCCTCGTTAAAAACCTGCAACACGGCATCGATCAGCTCCCGATCGTCGGGATATTGCGCGCGAAGCTCTTCGGCCCATGCCCGGGTCCGTGGATTGCTGTCGGGCGGCAAGTAGGAGGCCAGCATACGCTCGGTGGAAGTGAGCGGTTCATCGGGCACGAAGTCGGGGGTGGAGATGACCTCGTACTGGGACAGGGTGGTGATGGGGTGGCGACTGATCAGCTGATGGTCGCTGGTGATGGACGAGTCCGGCATGTTGCTGCTGGCCGGATAATCCAGCCCGAGTAGCCAGCGCCGCTCGTGGGGTTCGAGCTGCATGCGGTAGCGCAGGCTGGACTCGGTGATCGGTACGCTCTGACGGCTCGCTGACCGCGAGAACTGCACGGTTCTCCAGGTTGAACCGTCGAATCGCCACAGGACCGGACCACGCCAGTAGCGCTGTTGAGGGGGCGGCGGCTGGTCGTCGAACTCGGCTCGAAAGGCCGGAGAATCGTCAAGGAAAAGTTCCGAAATTGTACCCGGCGACATGGATTCGGATAGTCCGGTGCGTCCATCCATCATTTCATCGGGCAGTCCCCAGAGCGGTTGAGCCAGGCGTGGGAAAAGCACGAACAGCGCCAGGGCAACCGGCAACGCCAGGCCCAGCAAGGCAGCGCCCTGGATGAGCATGCCGCGCTGTTCCAGACCGTGCTCCTCTTGCCGCTCCCGGGACATGGCGGGAATATGCTGAATCTGAATCAGCGCGACCGTGGCCACCCAGCAGCCGGCCGCCAGGTAGGCCAGGTAGGGCAGACTCTCATCGAACAGGAACTGGGTCGCAATCAAGAAGAAACATACCGAGGCCACCATGCGCAGGTCACGCGGACCATGCATTTCCATGGTCTTGGCCGCCAGCATGACGCACAGCAGTCCGGTCGCGAAGCGTCGTCCCCACATCCCTCCATAAGCGAAGACCACGGCAATCAGCAGGACCATGGTGATCAGGATTCGCAGCCAGCCGGGAACGGGCCGCCATTCGAAGTGGGCAGCGGCGATTCGCCAGATCGCCAGTGTGAAGATGATTGCGATCAGTAGCCCTGGCATGGCCATCAGGTGCGGACCGGCGGCGATCAGAAAGGCGGCAAGCGTCCAGATCACGGGCATCAGTGGGAGCCGTGAATTGTCTTTGACAGCAGTCATTCAATCTCGGCCAGCAAACGCAGGCAGCGGTGGCAGTGTGCCTGGCCGGTCGCTGGTCCATGAGCGACATCGGCCAGTTTCAGGGTCCAGTGGAGATGCTCGCGTTCGGCTTGCAGGACCCAGGCGGTCAGGTTGCTGATACGCTTTTCAATATCCCGGCCGGGCACGCGCGCCAAATCGAAAACCAGGTGCTCGGATTGTTCGGCCCGGAACTCCCGCGACAACAGGGTTTGATGGCGCTGACTGGACTTCCAGGCGATCCTGTGCAGTGGGTCGCTGACGCGCCACTTTCTGAGGCTGAAGAATTCCTCGCCATCAGGGTCATTGCGTTGCTGACGACCGTGTTCCCGGTCGAAGCCGGTGGGCAGGGGAGGCGGATGCTTGGCCGGGCGAGGCCATACCAGGACGGGACGTTCCGGCCAGAACCAGGTCCAGCCTTCGAACAGCCCCATCGGATAACTGGTCTGCAGGCGCAATCGACCCGGCCTCAACCAGCCCCGCCGATGTGTGGCAATTCGAATCCCGACCTCCTGTAGACTGTCAGGCGGCAGCCCGAAATCGACCCGGCCCGGCCCGGCCAGCAGCTCCAGGGTCGGGCGTCGGCGATCGTCATGATTGATGAAGGAAATATTGAGCGTCATTGACTGGCCGGCGAAAACAGGCTCGGCGCTGGTGCGGTGAATACGAATGCCACGCAGATTGCGATAGGCCATCAGCATCGAGACCAGCGCCAGGCCCGCCACGATGAACGTGGTCAGCAGCCCGAGATTGTTGTTGAAGTTGAGGCTGCCCATCAGCATGCCGAACATCAGCAGACCCAGCATCCAGCCGAATCGGGTCGGCAGTATGAAGATCTGTCGATAGCCGACAGTGGTCGGCGGCAGGACTCGGGCGCGACGCTGAATCCATTGATCGAGCATCCTGCGGGCAGCCAATGACGCCTTGACGTGCCGCAGTATCGCGGATGGGCCTTGCATCAGGGCACAGTGGTGGTGTCCAGGATTTCGGCGACCACCTCCTCGCCGGCGAGTCCGGACTCGGGGACAGGTTGCAGACGATGGGTGGCCAGTGACGGGAAGACAGCCTTGACGCTGTCCGGCGAGCAGAAGCTTTGCCCGTTGATGAAGGCATAGGCTCGCGCAGTCTGAATCAGCGCCAGTCCGGCCCGCGGTGAAAGACCGGCACGCAGACCGGCATGCATGCGGGTGGCCTTGATCAGGGACTGGATGTAATCGAGCACCGGTTCGGCAACGTGCAGCTCGGCGGCGGCCATAACGAGGGTCTGCACTTGTTCGGGATCAAGTTCCGGGCGCATGTCAGATAACAGGTCGCGTCGGTCGGGCTCGATCAGCAGCCGGCGTTCTTCCTGTTCGGAAGGGTAGCCAATCTGTGTACGCAACAGAAATCGATCGAGCTGCGAATCGGGCAGCGGATAGGTGCCGACCAGGTCCAGGGGATTCTGTGTGGCAATGACGAAAAACGGCCGGGGCAGCATATGGGTCTGCCCATCGACCGTGATCTGCCCCTCGGCCATGGCCTCGAGCAGGGCTGATTGCGTTCTGGGCGTGGCTCGATTGATCTCGTCGGCCAAAACCACATTGGCGAAAATCGGGCCGGGCCGGAATTCGAAATCCTCGTTGTCGCGCTGGAATACCGATATTCCGACAATGTCGGCCGGCAACATGTCATTGGTGAACTGGATTCTCTGCAGTTGGCCTCCAATGGCCAGGGACAGCGCGTTGGCCAGGGTTGTTTTTCCCACGCCGGGCAGATCCTCGATCAGGATATGGCCGCCGGCCAGCAAGGCCGAAAATGCCAGGTCGACGACCTCGGGCTTGTCGAGGATGACTTCATTGACGGCTGCCCGGGCGCGTGCCAGGGCAGCAATCGAGGGATCATCCTGCCAGTCTCGTGACAGGAGTTCACTCATCGAGCAGGGCGTTGATCTTGGCTGCGCAGATGAAGTCGTTCTCGCTCAGGCCATCAATGGCGTGGGTGGTGAAGTTGACCAGACAAAAATTGTAGCCGGCTTCAAAATCCGGGTGATGCCCTTCCTCATTGGCAATCCAGGCCATGGCATTGATGAACGCCATGGTCTTGTAAAAGCCCTTGAATTCAAAGCGGCGAAAGATCTTCTTGCCATCATCGCTGGCTTGCCAACCGGGGACCTGGGGCAGCAACTGTGTAATGCGATCCTGTCCCAGCGGTTCGGTGCCGCCTTCGCAAGGCAGACACTTTCTTTCGGTCAGACTGTCGGTGGTGGTGGCACTCATGATCAGGCAGCTTCCTTCTGTTTGGGTGGAAAAGTGGGTTCGAATTCGCCGAGCACGCGCGCCTCGCGAATCAGGGAGAGCAGATCGGCGCTGGCCAGCTCGAACAGGTCGTCCATGCGATCGAGGATGTAGTAGACACTCTGATAAATGTCGATACGATAGGGTGTTCGCAATGCGTCAATGGGATCAAACGGCCGACGCAACGGTTCGGGGCTTTCCAGCGAATAGACGGTTTCACCCGGAGAGGAGGCAATACCGCCACCATAGATGCGGGTGCCCTGACTGGTGTGCAGCAGGCCGAATTCGACGGTGAACCAGTACAGCCGGGCAAGGAAAACACGCTTCTCCTTGGAAGCCTCTACCCCGGCCTTGCCATAGGTTTCGGTAAAGTCCGCGAAAGCCTGATGGGTCAGCATGGTGGTGTGACCGAAAATCTCGTGGAAGATATCCGGCTCCTGCAGGTAATCCATTTCCTCGCGTGATCGAATGAATGAAGCGGCCGGAAATTTCCGATCAGCCAGCAGCCGGAAGAATCGATCGAAATTGATCAATGCCGGGACCGGCTCGACCTGCCAGCCGGTGCGCTCCATGAGTACTTTCGAAACCTCAACCGGTTGCGGTATGCGATCACTGGGCAGGTCGAGGATCTCGAGCCCATCCAGGAATTCCTGGCATACGCGCCCATCGATGATCTCCATCTGGCGCGAGTACAGCTCGCTCCAGACACTGTGTTCCTCGTCGTTGTAGGGGATAATGCCGTTCTCGTCCGGCACTTTTGCTTCGTATTTGGTGGATTTTCCCATGGTGAACTCCAAGCCTTTGACTATGCACTCTAGTTTAGCATCGTGCCGTCCGGCAGCCATGAATGCCGACCGTTCCTGGCCTGGAATCAGCCATTACCAGGTCGAGGCCGGCCCTGACTGGACAGGTTCAGGACCGCTGAGCGAGGATGCCGAGTGCGATGTCGCCATCATCGGCGGCGGGCTGGCCGGCATCAGTACCGCGCTGTCACTGCTTGAAAGAGGGGTTGATTCGGTCCGCGTGCTGGAAACCGACCAGCCAGGGGCCGGCGCCTCGGGAAGAAACGGCGGGTTCGTGTTTGCCGGTTATTCACTGGCCAATGACGCCCTGTTCACACAACTGGGTCGAGAGCAGGCCACGCTCATGCATGGCTGGACCCGCGATGCGGTTGATCTGATACGCGACAGGATCAATCGCTACGCCATCGACTGCCAGGTCAACGATGCCGGCGTGCTGCTGGCCGACTGGTTTGGTGATGATCAGCGACTGCGAGCATTCCAGCAACGCATGGCCGATCAGCTCGACTTTGAGCTGGAGCTCATTGATCGCGAGGCCATGCCATCCATCATTGACTCACCCCGCTACGGCGCCGGGCTGATGGAGCCGGGGAGTTTTCACTTTCATCCCCTGCGCCATGTGCGCGGACTGGCAGCACATCTTCACCGGGCCGGCGTTGGGGTACATGGCCTGTCGCCAGTCAAGGCGATCTCACGCACCCGGAATGGCTGGCAACTGACCGCCGGGGAATCGGTCCTCCGGGCCCGCGAGGTCGTGCTGACTACAGGCGGGTATGACAAGACGCTCTGGCCCCCCTTGCAGAGGGCCTTGCAGCCGATTGCCACCTACGTGGCCGTGACCGAACCATTGCAGGGTCTGACTGAGAGACTGGTACCCGGTGGGGTCGCGGTTTACGACACGCGTTTCGCGTTCGACTATTTCAGGCCGCTCCCCGATGGACGCCTGCTCTGGGGCGGGCGAATCTCCATTGCCGATCGATCACCGGACGCCATTCGTCGACTGCTCAGGCGCGATCTGGCCAAGGTGTTCGACGGGTTGGGAAATATCGAGTTCGAGCAGGCCTGGGGTGGCTGGATGAGTTACGCCCGCCACGAGATGCCGTTGCTGGGCCGGACTGCCGAGGGTCTGTGGCATGGCCTGGCATTCGGCGGGCACGGCATGGCCACAACCACTCTGGCCGGAGAGCTTCTGGCCGAGGCCATTTGTGGCCAACCCGCGCGGCTGGCCAGATTTGCCCGCTGGCAACCGTTGTGGGCGGGCGGGGCGCTCGGACGTTACGCGGTGCAAACACGCTACTGGTGGCTGCAACTCAAGGATGCATTTCGGTCACAAACTGGAACGGGAAGATGAGCCAGCTAGGAAATTTCCTAGGCATATAGGGATTTCTCCTATGCGAACTGAGGTGTTTTTTCCATTTCACGAATGCCTGCTCGATGGCAATCTGACAGTCCCTTCTTTGCTGGTAGGGTGACCTTTGCTGGTAAGGCGCACCCAGGGAGCGCAAGCTCCCGAAGTTAGGGGCTGGGGCGGTGCATGAATGTGCACCGCCTCTTTTTTTGGTCTTAATAGCGTCGTGTCTCACTGCTGGGGCTTCGTTCCGGTGAATGCCATCGTTGGCACCCCTTCATGCATGCCGGATCGGGGTGCAGGGCCATGCTAAAATGCCCGGCTTGATCACTTCGGGACCCGACACTTCCAATGAACCAGGATAGCCCCGGCAGTCGCCTGCGTCGGCTGGTCAGCGAAAGCCCGCCCGTGCAGATTGTCGGCACCATCAATGCCTACAGTGCAGTGCTGGCCGAACGCAGTGGGCACAAGGCCATTTATCTTTCCGGCGCAGGTGTTGCGAATGCCTCTTTCGGCTTGCCGGATCTGGGCATTACGCAACTTGCCGATGTGGTTGAAGATGCCCGCCGGATCACTGCGAGAACCGACTTGCCGTTACTGGTGGATGTCGATACCGGATGGGGAAGCGCATTCAATATCGCGCGCACTGTCCGCGAGATGGAACGGGCCGGAGTCGCCGCCGTTCATCTCGAAGATCAGGTTCAGGCCAAGCGATGCGGTCATCGTCCGAACAAGGCGCTGGTCAGCCCCGCCGAAATGGTGGATCGCATTCGCGCCGGCGTGGATGCCCGACGCGATGACAGCTTCGTGTTCATGGCGCGCACCGACGCGCATGCCACCGAGGGCATGCAGGCGGCCATTGATCGGGCCAACCGTTATGTCGAGGCCGGTGCGGACATGCTGTTCGCCGAGGCCTTGCACACGCTTGAGGAATTTACGACCTTCGCCGGTTCGGTTTCGGTGCCGGTGCTGGCCAATATCACCGAGTTCGGGCGCACGCCACTGTATTCCGTCGATGAGTTGGGCAAGGCGGGCATCGCCATGGTGCTGTATCCGCTGAGTGCATTTCGGGCCATGAGCCGGGCCGCGCTCGATGTCTACCAGGCGATCGAGCGCGACGGCCACCAGAAGTCGGTCCTGGAGTCCATGCAAACCCGTGATGAGTTATACGAGGCACTCGGGTACCACGATTTTGAAGAAAAACTGGATGAGCTTTTCAGCAAGGATCAATCATGAGTGACAAGAAGACCGGAGCCGGCCTGCGTGGGCAGTCGGCGGGCGAAACCGCCATCTGTACGGTTGGTGCGCAAGGAAACAGCCTGCGCTATCGCGGCTATGCTGTCGATGAGCTGGCGGAAAAGACCAGCTTCAATGAGGTGGCTCACCTGATTCTCAAGGGGCACCTGCCCACACATGATGAATTATCGGCCTATGCGTCCCGACTCAAGTCCCTTCGCGGACTGCCGGACGCCCTGAAAGAAGTGCTCGAGCGGATTCCGGCCTCGGCGCACCCCATGGATGTCATGCGTACCGGCTGTTCCTTTCTCGGCAACCTGGAGCAGGAAGGGGATTTCTCCAGCCAGCAGGATGTCGCCGATCGTTTGCTGGCGACCCTGCCTTCGATGATCACTTACTGGTATCGCTACAGCCATGATGGCGTGCGCATTGATGTTGAAACCGATGACGATGGCATCGGTGGTCACTTCCTTCATCTGCTGCATGGGCGAGAGCCTTCGGAACTGCATGCCCGGGTGATGGATGTCTCGTTGATCCTGTATGCCGAGCATGAGTTCAACGCCTCGACCTTTACCGCCCGGGTTTGTGCCTCGACCCTTTCAGACATGCATTCATGCGTCACCGGCGCGATCGGTTCGCTGCGTGGGCCGTTGCATGGCGGGGCGAACGAAATGGCCATGGCCATGCTCGAGCAATATGAATCTCCCGAACAGGCGCGCAGCGATGTTTTGAGAATGCTCGATGCAAAGGAAAAGATCATGGGCTTTGGCCATGCCGTGTATCGGCAGAAGGACCCGCGCAATGCCATCATTCGCGAGTGGTCTCGCAAACTGGCCGCGGAAGTCGGCGACCTGGTCTTGTTTCCGGTCTCCGAAATCGTGGAAAAGACCATGTGGGAAGAGAAGAAACTGTTCGCCAACGCCGACTTCTATCATGCCTCCGCCTATCACTTCATGGGCATTCCGACCGGATTGTTTACGCCGATATTCGTGATGTCGCGAGTGACCGGGTGGTGTGCCCACATCATGGAGCAGCGCGCCAACAACCGAATCATTCGCCCCGGCGCCGACTATACCGGTCCGGAGGATCGACGTGTTCCCTCAATCGATGAGCGGTAGATGATTCCTGCCTGACCCTGATTGTCCCGTCACCCGCCTCGACGTGTCATGGCGGCGGTCAGGATCAGGCGGATGGCATCCTCGAACGGCAAGTCGACCGGCTCACACCACTCGCGGGGTACAAAGATGGTATAGCCGGCGATCTGGTAGCTGAGCGGCAGGTACACGGCGACCTCGTCGGGTTCGCCGAACGGCAGGTTGCTGAAGTCCTCACGCGTGATGAAGCCGAGCACCGAAATCTTCAATTCAGGGTGCCGAACCAGCACCACCTGATTGAAGCGCTCACCGTCTTCACCCGAGAAGTAGTCGACAAAATCCTTGGTGGCTCGATACACCGATTTGACGACCGGCATGCGATCGAGCAAAGCCTCGCCGAATTCGATCAGTTTCTGGAAAAGCCATACTTGGCTCAGCAGGCCAATGGCGATTACCAGCACGAGTCCGGCGATCAGCCCCATGCCACGGATGTACCAGCCCTCGGGCAGCACCCATTCGATCATCCGACCGACGCCCGACTCGGCCAGGCCGGCCAGCCACAGGATGATGATCAGGGTCAGGGCAATCGGGATGATGGTTGCCAGACCCTTAAAGAACAGCCGCAGCAGCGCCGGGACTTGGTGGTTTTCAGAGCTCATCAATCTGACGCTTCAACTGCTCTCGCTGGTCGGTGACGATGCGCTCGAGGGTTTCGATACGCTCGCGAAACTCTTTCTCGATGCTTTCGATGCGGTAATTGTCCGGTGTGACATGCTTGCGTGCATCCACCCAGGCACGAGCGATCGCAACAATACCCAGTATGGCAGTGATGGCCACTGCCGCTGAAAAGATATTCATTGTCTTGTGCTGCTCCGGGATTTCATGGCAGGGTTTCTGGGAGCTCGGACTGTGGTTGGTCCGGTCCGGTTCCAACCGAAGGCCCGCTCAAGGTAATGCGTTCCATCAAATAGCATAAGCAGTCCTGGCGAATGATATTGATATCAGTGGTCAACATGGCCGGCATCAGCGGCCGGGTTGTGACGACTTCACTGCTGGTCTGACGAAAACACTGACCGGTCACGTCACGGCCGTCGTGACGCAACGCCTTCAAGGGTGAGACGGTGCCGTTGACGGTCGTGGCCAGACGAGTGCCGGGCGGCATTTCACTGAAATTCATGCGGTCCAGTCCGGGAGTCAGCTGCAATTGACTGGCATCCGGGGAAAACCCGAAATCGATGTCTTCATCAACCGTCACTGTGGCGAACATCTGGTAGAGCTCGAGATCTTCCGGCGCCGGAATGGAATCGGGCAATTGATCAAGATTGAGCACCGATTCCAGGTACGCCATGGCATGGTCGGTACCGTCAACCCGTGAGGACAGGCCGCATTCCAGGGTCACGGCCGGACAGAACTCACCGAAGGCCATCGATTGCACCCCGCTTGGTTCGGTGAAATAGATCACCGTTCTCGAGAACAGGGAGGCTAGATGCAGGCGCTGCCCTTCAATACGATTGACGGCGGCGTAGTGGGGGTTCTGACCGGTATTGTTGTGAATGTCGATGCTGGCGAAGGGCTTGAGTTGGCGAACATGCTCGGTGATCTCCGAAAACAGCCTGTGCCAGATGGTTTTCGCGCCGTTGCCGCCCGGCCAGCAACGGTTGAAGTCGGGTTGGTCGGCCAGGCGCCGTTGTCCTCTGGCGGCAGCCCGGACATTGGCGATCAGCAGAATCAGGCTGCGCGGCAGGGGGTCTCGCGAGTAGCGCCCCTTGAGCAGGCGGCGGACCGCTTCCCAGCCGGAGACTTCGTTGCCGTGCTGCAGCACGGAGACGAACAATGGTGCGGGTTTGCGCCCCGGCAGGTGAATCAGGGTCGGTCCGTCAAGGTGGCGGTGCAGCTCGGTGGCCGGCAACTCCAGCAGTGACTCGGGCAGATGATCGATAATGTCCAGTTTCATGGGTAATAACCTAACCGCTTTCGATGCTCGTTGGAAGCTTTGGGGCGAGTTCAACGACTTGAATTCTGTCGAACCCGACCCCAAACGTCGCCCCTGGAGATGAAACGATCGATTGCGTAGACAAATGAGGCCGTCATCATGCTGGAACTGAAATCCCTGACACGACGTTTCGGCACGCTGCTGGCGGTGGACAATCTGTCGTTTCAGGTTGAGCCGGGCACCGTGCTGGGGTTTCTCGGCCCCAATGGAGCCGGAAAATCAACCACCATGAAAATGCTGACCGGATTCCTGGCGCCGACTGCCGGTACCGCAACCGTGTTCGGACATGATATCCGCAATGATGGTCTGGCGGCACGCAAGAAGATGGGGTACCTGCCGGAGGGAGCGCCGCTGTATGGCGAGTTGAGCGTGGCCCGATTCCTGCGATTTGTCGCCGAGGCGCGTGGATTTCGTGGCGATGAAACCCGGCGGCGAGTTGGCGATGCGGTCGAACGACTGGACCTGTCGGAGGTGCTTGGTCAATCGATCGAGACCCTGTCCAAGGGATTCAAGCGCCGCGTCGGCCTGGCCCAGGCCATTCTCCACGATCCGCCGGTGCTGGTCCTGGATGAGCCCACCGATGGGCTGGATCCCAACCAGAAGCATGAAGTCCGGCGCCTCATTCGCGAAATGGCGCCACGCAAGATCACCGTGGTGTCAACGCATATCCTCGAAGAGGTCGATGCCCTGTGCAGTCGGGCCATGATCATTGCCCGCGGGCGACTGCTGGCCGATGACACGCCGGCCGGGCTGCTGGCCCAGTCTCGTTATCACAATGCCGTGACGCTGGTCATGGATGACCTTGAACAGGCGGCCTCGAAACTGGGCGAGTTACCGGAGTCTCGTGAAGTGGAAGTGCGCCGGGGACGCCTGACTGTTTTTCCGGCCAGCAAGGGCAATCTTTTCGAAGCCGTCATGAGGGTCGTCCAGCACGAGGACTGGCAGGTCGACCAGATGCAGCTCGAGCCCGGACGTCTGGATGAGGTGTTTCGCAAGGTCACCGGCCAGGAGGCTGCATGATGGGCGGAATGGGTGTGGTGCTGCGGCGCGAGCTGGCCAGCTATTTCGTGACGCCGGTCGCGTACGTCTTCATCGTGATCTACCTGATCATGTCGGCCGCGTTCACCTTTTATCTGGGTGGTTTCTACGAGCGTGAAATCGCCGATCTGGAGCCGTTCTTTTCCTTCCACCCTTGGCTGTACCTGTTCCTGGTCCCCGCCATTGGCATGCGGTTGTGGGCCGAAGAGCGCAAATCCGGAACCGTCGAGTTGCTGCTCACGCTTCCGATCACTCCAACCCAGGCGGTGCTTGGAAAATTCCTGGCCGCCTGGCTGTTCATCGGTCTGGCGCTGTTTCTGACCTTTCCCATCTGGATCACCGTCAACATTCTCGGCGATCCCGACAATGGGGTCATTCTCGCCGCTTACCTGGGCAGCTGGTTGATGGCCGGCGGTTTCCTGGCGATCAGTTCCTGCCTGTCGGCGCTGACTCGTAACCAGGTGGTGGCTTTCATCATCTCCGTGGTGGTGTGTTTCCTGTTTTTGTTGTCGGGGCTGCCGATGGTGCTCGACGTGTTTCGCGGCTGGCTGTCCCAGCCGCTGGTTGATGCAATCGCGAACTTGAGCTTTCTGGTTCACTTCTCCTCGATTTCCCGCGGGGTGATTGATCTGCGTGACCTGGTCTATTTTGCTCTGGTCATTGGTTTCTGGCTGATGGCCAACCGGATTGTTCTGGAACTCAAAAAGGCGGATTGAACACGATGAAGAACTGGTATTCAGTCAGCGCCCTGGTCTTGCTGGCCATTCTGTTTCTGGCCTTGACGATGCTCTCGGGCACCTTGCTCAAGGGCGCGCGTCTGGATCTGACCGAGAACCAACTGTATACATTGAGCCAGGGCACCCACAATTTGCTTGCGGCGATCGAGGAACCGATCACCCTGGAGTTCTACTTCAGTGAAGAGGCCAGTCGCGAGCTCCCCATGGTCCGAAACTTCTCGCGAAGGATCAAGGAGTTGCTCGATGAGATGGCTCAACAGTCCGACGGCCAGTTGCGGGTTCGCCAGATTGATCCGCGGCCATTTTCCGAAGAGGAGGATCAGGCCGATCGGTATGGCCTGGAAGCCGTACCCACGGGGCGTGGCGAAGAGACCCTTTACCTGGGTATCGTCGGCACCAACATGCTTGATGGCCTGGAGGTGCTGCCGTTCATCTCTCCGGCACGGGAAGCCTTTCTCGAATATGAACTGGCCCGCATGATCTATATCCTGTCGCGCCCGGAGAGGCCCCGGGTGGGCCTGCTGTCAGGCTTGTCGATGGAGGGGGGTATGGACATGCAGACCGGCCAGCAGCGCGAGCCCTGGGCGGTTCTGGAACAGATCGAGCAGATGTTCGAGGTCGACAGCATCAGCAAGGATGAACAACGCTTGCCGGACGGTATCGACGCGCTGGTCCTGGTCCATCCGAAGTCACTGGAGGACGAACTCCTGGCCGACATCGATCGATTCGTGCTCGAGGGCGGGCGATTGCTGGCGTTCGTGGACCCTTTTGCCGAGATGGACGAGGGTCCCGATCCATCCGATCCCATGGCCGCCATGACCGCGGATCGCCACTCGACGCTTGAGCCGCTGTTTGAAACCTGGGGTGTCCGGTTCCCGACGGATCGATTCGTGGCCGACCCGGGTCTGGCCCTGCAGGTCAGCATGCAGCAGGGTCGATCGGCGGTGCGTCATCCGGCCATTCTCGGACTCGGACGGTCCAGCATGAACCGTGATGACGTGACAACCGGGGAATTGCAGACCATCAACCTGGCCAGCGCCGGCCACTTCGCGCTGGACGAGGAGAGTCCATTGCAGATGGATGCGCTCTTGCAATCAAGTGACCGGGCCGGTTTGCTCGATACGGAACGTCTAAGAATGCTGGAAGATCCCTCGGAACTGGACGCGGAATTGGGGCCGACCGGGGAGGAGTACGTGCTGGCCGCCCGGTTCTCAGGCGAGGTTGATAGCGCCTTTCCCGAGCATGAGGGACCTGAGCGTGGCTCGATCAATGTGCTGCTGGTCGGCGATACCGACTTTCTGGCCGATCGTTACTGGGTGCAACGCCAGCGCTTTTTCGGGACCACGATGCTTGAGCCATTTGCAAACAATGGTGATTTCGTCATCAATGCGATCGACAATCTGCTCGGCAATGCCGATCTGATCAGTGTGCGCAGTCGAGCGACCGCGGCCCGACCATTCGATCTTGTCGATGATTTGCGTCGCGAGGCCGAGCGGCACCTGCGCTCGACCGAGGAACGACTGGAAGCGGAACTGGCCGAAGCCGAGCAACGCCTGGGTGAATTGCAGCAAGCCCGTGGAGATGCCGATCTCAGCGTGCTGACTCCGGAGCAGGAAGCCGAAATCGATCGGTTCATGAACCAGCGCATCGAGATTCGCCAGCAACTGCGCCAGGTGCGGCGTGATCTTGATCGGGATATCGAAGCACTCGGGACCCGTATCAAGATCGTCAATATCGCGCTGATGCCGATCCTGGTGATCCTGTTTGCCCTGGCAATGGCCTGGAAGCGACGCCGAGACATGGCCCGATCAAAGGAAGCAAATTGATGAGCGCGCGCTCGATCGTGATTCTGGGCGTTCTTGCCCTGGTGACGCTGACCCTGGCCCTGGTGCTGGTGGCCCCTCGGGACGAACGGCAAACCGATGAAGTGTTGCCGCTCGTGCCAGGACTGCAGGAGGTCGTCAACGAGATCGATGCGATTGATGTCACGGGAGCGGATGGAGCGGTCAAGGCCAGTCTGCGCCGGGACCGGGAGCGCTGGCGAGTGCGGGAAAAGTCCGATTACGAGGCCGACTTCGAGTTGGTTCATGATCTGCTTCGGAATCTGGCGGTCGGACAGCGGGTGGATGAACGAACATCCAATCCGGACTGGTATGGCCGCCTTGGCCTGGTCGACATGGGTGAAGAAGGCGCCACCGGTGTCAAGATTTCCTTTCCAGAGCGCGATATTCCAGCCATCATTCTCGGCAATCAGGACAGTCAGCAAAGTGCCCAGTTCGTTCGCCTCGCCGGCGACGAGCAGACCTGGCTGACGGATCGGATCATCAGCGTACCCGGCTCGACCGTGGACTTTCTGGTGCGCGCGATCATGGACATCCCGGCATCCGAACTGGCCGAGGTCACCGTGCGACATCCGGATGGAGATACCGTGCGCTTGCGCTCGACCGAGCAGGATGGTGCCGATGACTGGGTCTTGATGAATGCGCCGGAAGGGCGCGAGGCCAAACCGATGTGGCAATTGCGTGAGGTGGCCAATGGATTGGCCAGTCTCAACCTCGAGGATGTCCGTCGTCATGACGCCGTGCCGTCGGATGCCGTGCGCGCCCTGTATGTGACCCGGGATGGATTGAATTTCGTGGCCAGCCTGTTCCAGGACGAGCAGGGCTCATGGGTGCACTTTTCGGTCAGCCCCGAAACCGAGGCGGTCACCGGAGACGATGAAGACTCCGAGGTCAGTGAAATCGCGATTGATGCGGCGGCTGTCGATGGCCGTCTCTCACCCTGGCAGTTCCGAATCCGGGAACGCAATTTCGAAGCCATGACTCATCGCCGTGAAGACCTGCTGGAGCCGCAGGACGACTGAAGTTTCTGTATGTTCAGGGCTTGAGCAGACTGCTGTCGATGCCCCCGAAAACGCCGGCCAGTTCCTCGAGAAATTCGGTCAATGCAGATGATTTTCGCCACACCATGGCAATGACGCGCTTCGGTCCGCCATTGACGAAGGGCCGGGTGATCAGATTATCCGTGGGCGCGACTGGTGGTTTGACCGCCAGGGTTGGCATCAGCGTGATTCCGGTGTTGGCTGCCACCATCTGACGCAGGGTCTCCATGCTGGTGGCGTGAAAGTCCAGTTTTTCGTGCGCCCCGGTCATCTTGCAGACTTCCAGGGCCTGGTCGCGCAGGCAATGACCATCCTCGAGCAGCAGCAGTTCTTCGTGTTCAAGGTCTTCCATCCGGATGAAGTCTCGACTGCTAAGCTCATGGTTTTCAGGCAGGGCGACGACGAAGGGCTCTTCGAAGAGGGTTCGTGCAATCAGCTGCTCGTTTGCAATCGGCAGCGCCAGCAAGCCAGCATCGAGATGGCCTTGCTCGAGCATATGCAGGATGTCCTCTGTTTTCTCCTCGAACAGCCGTAAAGTCAAGCGTGCAAAGCGCTTTCTGATTTCAGGGATGACGTGGGGCAGAAAGTAGGGTGCCAGGGTGGGAAAAATGCCAAGGCGCAGCGTGCCACTGTGCGGATCCCGGGACCTGCGCGCAATCGCGCGCATCGCCTCGACTTCCTCCAGAACGACACGTGCACGTTCGACCACTTCTTCACCCACCCGGGTCAGCATGACATGACGCGGCGATCGCTCGACCAGTTGCACATCGAGCTCTTCTTCCAGCTTGCGAATCTGGGTGCTCAGCGTTGGCTGGCTGACATGGCAAATCTCGGCTGCCTTGCTGAAATGGCGGACATCGGCCAGCGTGACCAGGTACTGAATGGCGCGAATGTTCATGCGAACGCCCAATTGATTTTATCAATGGATTTTGCATTTCGGCTCGCATTCCGTCAATGCGACTTTGGGTGAATGCCAGAGACCTTCTAATGCCATTGATCGGGTTGAGCACCAAACCCATACACGAACTACTCTTTTCAAAGTGTTGATCAGCGTCACAATCTGACATATTCTGTGTGGAGTCCATGCTGTAGCCAGCGTGGGTAAATCCCACGGTCAAGGCCGAATGGTTGCAGAAGATGCATCCAACTGAGGGGTTTTGTGAGCCATTTCCACCGAGTCCGCGCCTTGGCCTGCGATTTGCATAGGCGTTGATGTTGCTTGAGTGCCGGTGTTTTGCCAAACACCGGTGATCCGGTGCTGCATTTACTGATTATTGCTCGACCTGACTAACAAACATAAGGGGTTCAGACCTGTGAACAATCGTTTTTCCTTGCTCCTGGCTGCACTGTCACTGGCAGCGTCGTCGGCGTGGGCGGACATCACCGTGACATCGATCACCTGGGACAGCGTCGGCCTGGATCACAACCGTCCAGTCACCAGCGGGCCAGAGCTTTTCCCGGTTGGTGCACAGGTCTGCTCCAGTGACGATATCCAGGACGTGACCGTCGAAATGATCTGGGAGGATGGGCTGGATCCTGTCACCGGACACCCGTACATCAACACCCGTCCGGGTTCTCTGATCGAGCTGGAATTCGATGAAATCCTGGCCGGCGAATGTGTTGATGCCTACTTCGAAATTCGCCTGAATCGTTCGTCCTCCGCCTTCGGGCAATCGCGCGAATACCGCATCGAAGCCACCGATGGCAATGTGAGCGCATCGACGCCTTCGAATCGCCAGATCTATATCGAGCGACTGGTTTCCCAGAATCGCAACTCGACCCAACTGATCCGCTACGGTCAGGAGTCCGACGGCTCGGACTGGGTGGCGCTGGGCGCCGGAGGGGGATTGAATCTTGCTGTCGGGGAAACCTACTTCATCGAGCTGACGACCCAGACCGCCACCGCCTACGAGCAGCTCCAATCCTTTCTGACCCTGTCGAACACCATCTTCCGCATCCGTGAGGTCGAGACCACCTATAGCGTGTTGACCGCGCCCCCGTCCCGGGTGCCGGTCCCCAATCCGCGCCTGTGGGCCGACGGTTGCCTTTGGGAAAGCGACATCACCAGCCCCAATTACCGATCCTGTCTGAGTACCGGCAAGGCCGGCGGCGTGGTGCTGACCGTCTACGAGATCGAGATCATCAGTGGCGGCGGTGAAACCGTGGGTCTGGAGGCGCTGATCTACGACAAGTCCGGCGGCAGCTTTCACTACAACACCGACTTCAGCAAGTCCCCGGGTGACGGCAATATCTTCAATCCAGCGGATTCCGGGTTCAGCAAGCGCTTTCTGCCGTCAACCACCAGCATCGGGGGGGCTTCCCGGCTGGCCTTTACCATCACCAATCCCAACCCGGTCACACTGATTGATTACAACTTTATCGACAACCTTCCGACCGGTGTTGAAGTCGCCGACCCAGCCAATGCCAGCACCAGTTGTGGCGGCACCTGGGATCCTCAGCCAGAGGATGTCACGCTGGAATTCTCCGGTGGCGTGATCGGCGCCTTCGGCAGTTGTTCCATTCTGGTCGATGTCACCGCTGACGAGGAGGGCGAGTACGACAACGTGTCCGAAAACCTGTTCGTTGGCGACAAGGACACCGGCAACAATGCCGAGGCCACCCTGAACGTCACTGATGGTCCGCTGCCGCCGGCCTGTGTACCGGATACCGAACTGGCGCGTTGGACCATGGATCCCTCCCAGGGGACCAGCGTGCCCCCCGCGCCATTCGTGGTTCATCCGGATGTGGATACGGCTGCCGCCAGTTTCACTCCGCTGTCGACATTGCCTGGAGTCCAGACCATCAGCACCACCGATGGCAATCCGGTCAACTCCTGGCAGGGTACCGGTTGGGGTACGGCGACTACTCCTGAGGCTGCCGGGCCTGGACCCAATGATCCCAGTTATTTCCAGTTCGAGATCGATACCGGCGCATTTTCATCCG
Organism: Wenzhouxiangella sp.; assembly: GCA_007134485.1. Classification (GTDB taxonomy): domain Bacteria; phylum Pseudomonadota; class Gammaproteobacteria; order Xanthomonadales; family Wenzhouxiangellaceae; genus Wenzhouxiangella. The sequence goes on from SLKT01000102.1 coordinate 19,747, forward strand.
ATCCGACCGAGCCCATCGATATCAGTATCGACGTCGCACCCTCGCCAACGGGCAACTGGGCGACACCAGGCAACATTACCGCCAATGTGCATGCCAGCGTGGATGGCGGGCCGTTCAGCACCATCATCAATGCCAATCCGGTCGAACGTGGAGAGTGGACCACGCTGACCGGCCAGGTACCGGCCGGAGCGGACAATGTCGTCTTTCGCGTCAATATTTCCGGACGCAGCCAGGGTAATGCCAACGCCACGTTCCGGATCGACAACATCATCTTCACCGGCTGCGGTCCGGGCGATCCGGCCGATATTCTCGATGTGCCGACCCTGGAAAAAGCATTTGTTCCGGATACCATCGGCGTGGATCAGACATCCACGCTGACCTTCGTGCTGGACAACCCGAACACGTCCGGTCCGCTGACCGGTGTCACTTTCGACGACGAGTTGCCGCCCGGCATGAGCGTGGCCGACCCGGCCAACGCCGCAACCACTTGTGACGGCACACCCGACTGGAATCCGCAACCCGAAGATACCGTTCTGGAGTTCTCCGACGGCGTCATTCCGGCGGACTCGAGCTGCACGGTGAGCGTGGACGTGACTTCCTCGTCGATCGGGGTCAATACCAATATCAGTGGTTTCATCTTCGCCGCCGAGTCCGGTCAGAATGCCGGGCCGGACGGCTCGGCCGAGGCCAATCTGAACGTACTGGCACCGCCGGTCATCGCCAAGGACTTCGATCCGGAACTGCTCCTGCTGGGCACCGAGCCGCCGGATCTGTCGCTGCTGACCTTCGTCATTACCAATCCGAATCCGGCCGACCCCATAGGCGGGGTGGCTTTCGAGGATGAGCTCCCGGCCGGTCTGGAAGTCGGCGATCCCGCGGTCGAGCTCGATGAGCTGGCGGTATTCAAGGAACTGGTCGGCCAGAGCGATGACCCGGTCGAACTTGAAACCATCCTGACCTACGAGATCACGGTCACCAACCTGGAAGAAATGCTGCTGACCGGCGTCGTGGTGTCCGACGCCCTGGTCAGCATCGACCAGGACGACGATTGCACCTGGCCGGATCAGAGCCAGATCGGTGTCCTCGATGAGTTCGAATCGGTGACCTGCGAAATCGAATATGAGGTGACTGCCGCGGACCTGGATGAGGGCGCCGTCCTCAACCTGGCTTCGGCTGTTTCCGACCAGACCGACGATGCCGAAGCGCTGTACCTGTTGAGAACGCCCATCGTGGATAGCGGCTGTGGTCTGCCGGTATTTGATCCGATGCCGGGTGATTCCGTCATCAGCTTCTCCGACGGTAGCATCGCCGCCGGTGGAAGCTGCACGGTCAGTGTCTGGGTCAGTGGTCCGGAAGGCGTCTACGACAACCTGAGCGATCCGGTCACTCACCAGGTCGGCGGGGTCGAAGCCGAGGGCAACCAGGCCGAGGCCACGCTGGTCATTGACCAGCCGATTCCCGAAATCACCATGGCCAAGCAAGTGGGTCCGAGCGATGATCCCGAGGGCGTATGGGTCGATTACCTGGCCATTGCCGAGGGTGAGCCGCTTTACTATCGCCTCATTATCGAAAATACCGGTGAGACGGTCCTGACCGACATTCTGGTTGATGATGATGATGTCGACACATCGAGCTGTCCGTGGGAAGTCGATCCCGATTTCTCATTGCCGGTCGCCGATGTCAGCGACCCGGAAGCGCATTTTTCCGTGTGCATCATCGGCCCGATCACTGCTGTTGAAGGTGTGACGGTCAATACGGCCCTGGCGGCTGCAGTGGGCAATGGTCAAATTGTCGAGGACGATGACTCGGCCACCTACGCAACCTCCGAGCTGACCCTTGACAAGACCGCTGATCCGCTTGTTTTCGAGCAGGCCGGCGATGTCATCGAATATACATTCACGGTCGAAAACACCGGGGCCGCCATCCTGGCGGGTCCGGTCGAGATCGACGATGACTTGATTGACGAGGTTGACTGTCCGCCGCTGAATACCATCGGCAACGAAGACAACTTCTTCGATCCTGGGGAGGTCATCGAGTGCACCGCGTCGTACACCATCACATCCAGTGATGTCGATGCAGGATTCGTGACCAACGTGGCGTTCGCCTTCACGCCGGAAGCGGTTTCGAATATTGATGATGCCACGGTGACTTTGCCGATTCCGGATGTGAGTGTGTCCAAGTCCGCGGTTCCGGGAAGTGGCAGCACCGTCAATGCAGGTGACACCATCACGTATACCGTGGAGGTTGAAATAGGCGAAACGGCGTTGACCGAGGTGCTGGAACTGACCGACACGCTGAGTCCTGGCTTGAGTCTGGGCACGGTGACGGCGGGTGATTTTGCCTGCAACGATGACAATCCATTGATCTGTACGTTGCCATTGGGCACGGCGCCTGGCAGCTACATCTTGACCTACACGGCGACCGTGGATGCCGGAGCCAGCGGTACGCTGGACAATAGCGTGGTCATCACCGAAGACGGTGGTGATCCGGATGCCGATTGTGATCCGTGTTCGACGAACCATCCGCTGTCTGATCCTGACGTGAGCGTGGTCAAGAGTGCTGATCCTGTAAGTGGCGAGGTTGTCAGTCCTGGTCAGACGTTGAGTTATACCCTGACGGTGACGGTATCGGATGCGGC
>SLKT01000119.1 GCA_007134485.1 Wenzhouxiangella sp.
CCGCGGCTGCCTTGCTGGTGGTTGGACTACCGCCCGGTCATTCGCGACGTTTTCTGTCAAGTCTGGTCCTGGTGTTGCACGCGCTGGCCATTGGACAGATCGCCTGGCAGGCGCCCGCTGTTCTTCCCGACCTGGCCGTCTGGCTGGTGCCGCTGGTGGGTTTGATGGCCTCCGCCCTGTTCAGCTACGGGGTGTTTTCCGGGTTGCAGTATCGTCGCGGCGAACCGCGTGCGGAGGTGGTCGGTTCCACCTGGGTGCTTGTGCTGGCCGCGACGTTCGGCCTGGGTATGGGCGTGCTCGATCATGGCTGGATGATGCCAGCCTTGCTGAATGTACCGCTCGGTCTCGGACTGGGTTTCGTGTTGTATCGCTTGCTGGCCGGTGACCGGTCCGCGTTGCTGCCGCCGGGAGATCTGCTCGCACCCATCGAGCAAGGCGTCAACTGGTTGCTGCGCCTGGTGCGGGTGTTGTGCATGCGAAGGCTGCCGATACTCAGGGATCGCTTCGAAGCCGCCCTGGCCGGGATGTGGCGCGGTGAATTCTGGTCGCGCCAGGTCGAGTCCATCGACACCCGCCTGCGAATCTGGACGGCCACCAGCGTCCTGATGCTGGTCGTGGCCGTGACCGCGGCGTTCCTTCTGGTGCAATGACCACGATCATCATCCCGCTGTGCCTGGCCTGGCCGTTGGTGCTGGCCCTGGCAGTGCTGGGGTGGCCGAATGCCGTAATTCGGGCCTTGTTGCCCTGGGCGCCATTGCCGTTGCTTGTTGCGGTCCTGCTTGGCGTGCCTCAATTTGATGCGGCCTGGTTATTGCCCGGTGCACGTCTTGGCGTGGACGAGATTTCCGCAGTGCTGATCCCGGCCATGACGACCTTGTGGCTGGCCGCCGGCCTGGTCGCCCACCATTACCTGCCGCCGGATCGACGTCGCGACCATTTTTTTGTCTGGTTCCTGCTGGCGATGACCGGCAACCTGGTCCTGCTGTGCGCACTGGATGCCGTGCTGTTCTACCTGGGATTTGCCGTGATGAGTTTTGCCTCATATGGCCTGGTAGTTCACTCCGGCAGCGAACGGGCGCGCCATGCCGGGCGCTACTACATTGTCCTGGTCATCCTCGGCGAGATCTCGATTCTTTCCGGGCTGCTGATGTTGGGCAGTCGCGGCGAGATCGAGTTCGTTGCAATGCAAGCCGCATTGGACAATGGTGATGAAAGCGGCAACTCGCTGATCATGGCCTTGCTGATTGTCGGCTTCGGCATCAAGGCCGGGTTGATCGGTCTGCACTTCTGGCTGCCGCTGGCCCATCCGGTCGCTCCGGCCCCGGCCAGCGCGGTGTTGTCCGGGGCCATGGTCAAGGCCGGTGCACTGGCCTGGTTGCGGTTGTTTCCACTCGGTGAGTCGGCCCTGCCGGACTGGGGCCTGTTGCTGGTGGTGGCGGGGCTGACGACGGCTGCCTATGGTGTGCTGGTCGGACTGTGCCAGCGCGAATCCAAGACCGTGCTGGCCTATTCCAGCGTCAGTCAGATGGGCCTGATCAGCATGGCCGTCGGGCTGGGGCTGATGTTTCCGCAGGCCTGGCCGGCGTTGCTGGCGGCCATACTGATCTACATCGTCCATCATGGTCTGATCAAGGGCAGTCTATTCCTGGGCGCTGGATTGGTGGCCCATGCCCTCAAGCCGCTTACGGCGGGATTGGCAAGAATCGTTCTCGTGGCTGGCGCGCTGGCACTGGCGGCCGGACCGCTGACCGGGGGGGTGGTGGCCAAGTCAGCGCTGGCTCAGGCAGTGGGTGAGGGCGATGGACCCTTGCGGATCTGGATTCCGAACCTGTTGCTGGTCAGCTCGGTACTGACCGCCTTGCTGATGGTGCGCTTTCTCTACATTGCCTGGCCGCGGGCCGATGTAGACGCCGAGCCGACACCCGTGGGATTGCTGGTTCCCTGGTTGGCATTGGCCGGACTTGGATTGGCTTGGCCCTGGTGGCTGGCCGAGGCCGAGTTGCGTCAGTACGTGCTCGCATTGGGCACACAGTGGAACGCCCTGTGGCCCATCCTGGTGGCCGCGGGGATTGCTGCCGGCGCACACGCATTGAACAGGCGAACCCGGATGCCCGCCGTGCCGGGATGGCCGGCGGGTGATCTTGGCATTGCGCTGGAAAAGGGTGTGATCCGCATGGGCTGCTGGATCAATGATTTCTGTCGCCAGACGCTTCCGCACCTGCGCGACGGTTTGCCCTCGATTGTCCTGGCCATGCTGGCGCCGTCCAATCCGTGGCCGCGTCGCCTGAAAGTCACCGAATCCTATCTTCAGCTCTGGACCGTCACCGCCAGCCTGTTCATTCTCCTGGCAATCGCGCTGGCGTGGTTGTTGGTGGGATAATGCCGACCAAGACGAAAATCTTCATGTTGTAATAAAGTCCGAGCCCTTTTGTCTGATTGCTGCGGAAAAAAACAAGAAAATTCCTCGCGCGGAGACGCAGAGACGCGAAGAAAAAAATTTGCTTTAGCTACTCCGGAATTCGATTTTCTCTGCGTTCCTGCGTCTCTGCGCGAGGCCCTTATTGAGAGCGGGTAAGCAAATCAGTCATGAATCCTGTGCGTCTTCCGGTTGGTCCTTTTGTCGTCTAAGCACCACCCGGGACGCGATGATGCCCAGTTCGTACAGGGCCAGAACCGGCAAAGCGAGCATGGTCTGGGAAATCATGTCCGGCGGGGTGATCAGCATGGCGACCAGGAAGGCGCCGACGACCACGTAGCCACGCGCCCTGGCCAGGGTTTCGGGCGTGGTCACGCCCAGGGCGACCAGGACGATGGTGGCGATCGGTACCTGGAAGGCCAGGCCGAAGGCGATGAACAACGCCAGCACGAAGTCCAGGTAACGGCTGATGTCGGTCATCACCGCCACGCCTTCCGGGGCCATTGAGGTAAAAAAGGCGAAGATGACCGGAAAGACCAGGAAATAGGCGAAGGCGCAACCGGCGTAGAACAGCACGATGGAGGCGGCCAGCAGGGGCCGGGCCAGTTTTTGTTCGTGACGATAAAGTCCCGGCGCGACAAAGGCCCAGATCTGGTAGATCACCGCCGGCATGGCGATCAGCAGGCCAAGAATCAATACCAGCTTGAAGGGCGCGAAAAACGGTGAGGCCACGTCGATGGCGATCATGCTCGAGCCTTCGGGCAGGTGGCGCACCAGGGGCTCGGACAGGGTGGAATACAGGGTGCGGGCGAACGGCGCCAGGGCGATGACCACGATGGCCACAGCGATGACCGCGCGTATCAGCCGGGTGCGAAGTTCCAGCAGGTGGTCGATCAGGGTCAGCTCGCGATCAATCCGATTCGCGTCGCTCATCCTTTTGCTCCTGCTTTGGCTTCAGATTGGCAAACGGGTTTTCCAGATCCTTGCGCGCCTTGGCGGCCTCTTCCATGATCCGCTTGTTGTGCTCGTTGTCCATCTCGGCCTGGAACTCGCTCTTGAGGTTCTGCCAGGCGCCGCGGATGGTGCGCGTCATTTGACCGGCGGTGCGGGCGATTTCCGGCAGGCGCTTCGGCCCGACCACCAGCAGGGCGATCAGCGCCAGCAGCACCAGCTCACTGAAACCAATCCCGCTCATGGATCAGTCACGTGAGGACTTTTCGGCAGACCTGTCATCGTCGGCCGATTCACCGTCTTCCTTTTCCTTGTCGCTGTCTTCGTTCACACTCTTGCGAAAATCGCGAATGGCGCCGCCGAGGTCGCCACCAAGATTGCGAATCTTCTTGGTGCCGAAGACCAGCAAGACGATCAGCAGGACGACCAGGATCTGAAACCAGCCGATATTTCCGAAACCCATGAGCCTACCTCCTGAAATAGTGCTTGTAACCCGGCCCGGCCGGGGCATTGAACGACCTTCAAGCCGCCCCAAACCCATAGTGTAGTGTACCCCTTCACTTATTTTGTAACATTCAGAGCGTGACTGAGTCGACAGTACAAGGCGCAATCCGTAGTGAATGGCAAGCCCTTTGCAAGGATTGCAACGCCGTAATGTCGGCTCAGACGCACTCCCGAAGGGCGAGCCGGAAAGCGCTCATCCGCGGCGTTAGGCCTCTTGGCAAGGGTGCGGCCATTCCCGGCGAGGCCTGCCTTGCGGCTAAGCGCTTTCCGACTCGCTGAATGGTACAAAATAAGTGACGGGGTACACTAGCAGGCTGAAGAGCCTGCATTCGCCAAACCGTCTGGCCTGACGCGCTACACTGACCATTGGACTCATCGACCGATTGCCGCCATGTTGACCATCACCCCCGCCGCCCGCGATTATTTCGCCAAACTGCTCACAGAACAGCCCGAGGGCACGAATCTGCGCATCCGCATCGACCAGCCGGGTACGCCAACCGCCGAGGTCGAATTGACCTATTGCCCGCCCGGCGAGCAGCAAGACAGCGACCAGGCCGTCGATTGCCAGGTATTCACGCTCTTCATCGAGGCCGACAGCGCAAAGGCGCTGGAAGAAGCCATGATCGATTTCGAGTCCAACGCCATGGGCGGCGAGTTGAATATCCGTGCACCGGGCCTTCGCGGTGACCGGCCCAACGATGATGCACCGCTGAACGAGCGGGTCAGCTGGGTATTGCAGGCGCGTATCAATCCCATGGTGGCCTCGCACGGCGGCCATGTCTCACTGGTTCAGGTTACCGAGGAAAAGGACGTGGTGCTGCAGTTCGGCGGCGGCTGCCATGGCTGCGGCATGGTCGATGTCACCCTCAAGCAGGGGGTGGAAACGACCATGAAGCAGGAAGTGCCCGAAATCCGTCGAATCATCGACGCGACCGACCATGCCAGCGGCGAAAATCCTTATTACCGCTGATAAGGCAAAAACCTAGGGAGCCTCTGAACAACTCTGCGCGGGCGCGACGGGTCTTTGCGGGATGACCCGGTGCGGCTTCGGCGAGTGTGGTTTGGTCATTCCAAATGAGCGAGTCGAAACGCAGTGGGTCGCCCGCAAAGGCCCGTCCCGTAAGGGTTTCGCCTCAAAAGCCGCATCTCGCGCGTTGCGCCCCTCGGCCGTAGCTATGGCTACTGTCACTCGGTTCGCACCACACGATCTGCGGCTTTTGAGACAGAAACGCGCTCCGCGCAGAGTTATTCAGAGGCTCCTTAGCTCGCGCAGAGGCGCAGAGAAAAAACTCAAGAAAGGTTAGAGCTGAACGGACAGAGGCTCCCTAGTCGAGCGTCTGTCGTTGACGTCGAACGCTTTCTGGTATGTCGAAGCCCGTGAGCCATGATATGGAGAGGCCGGGGTGATGGGGAGTCCTGTCGGGGGACTTCGCTACGCGGCCGGAGCCCGACAGGACACCCCATCACCCCGGCCCCGGGACTTGCAACCGGCACAATCCTTGTGCATTTTGCGTCTCCGCGCGAGTGAGCTTTTTTTCTGTTTGACTTGCGACAGCGGGCCCGAAACCGGGACTGAGGCCACTGCGCGAAAAGGTCTCTACGGGTCTGATTCGACACGGCCAAGCAATCGACAGGCTGGTAATAGTCCAGCCTCAAGAGTTTCCGGGCGGGCGGATTTCCGGAGTTGGCAGGCGGATTTTCAGCGGGCCTGGTGAATCCAGTTCTTCCTTGATGGCGTGGCGCATCAGGTCGCGGAAGTCGGACACGGCCATGAAGAACTCGCGCATGATCAGAATCCAGATGCGCATGCCGTAAGGCGTCAGGGTCAAGTGGTCACCCTCGTCGCGCACCGCCCCCATCATGCGCAAGCCCAGGATCTCGATTGCCAGCTTGCGAAAAAAGCCCGGGTAGCGACGCTCGGCCAGTTCCTTGTCGAGCTTCAGTCCGAACAGATTCATCAGCAGGAAATACCGCAGCCGATCACGCGAAGTCAGCGGTTGCTTGCGACTGATGCCGAATTGGCCGTTGTCAATGAAGCGGTTGTAGTTGTTCAGTGAAAAGGTGCTGGAGTAGAGGATGCCGTCCAGGTAGCTCAGCGAACCCGAACCCAGACCCAGGTATTCCTCGTTCTCGATCACGTATTCATCGACGGTATCGCCCTTGCGATTGAAGCACCAGGCCGATGAAGGCCGATAGGTGTCGGGCAGGGCATCGAGAATCATTCGATACAGATGGCCCTCGCGGTTGAAATCGACCTCGCCCATGGTCTTGAGCATCTTGCGCATGGTGCTCTCGGCGCTCATCAATGGGTAGAACGTGACCTGGCTGACCTCGATTTCACGGGTCATGATGTCGATGTCCTTGAGCAGCATGCCTTCAGTCTGATTGGGCAGATTGAAGATCATGTCGGCATTGAGCGTTTCGAAATAGCCGTTGGCATCCTCAAGAGTCTGTCGGATGCGCTCCGGAGAGCCGTACTTGTCGTAGCGGTCCATCTCCTTCAACAGCCCCGGATCCATGCTCTGCACGCCGACCGAGACCCGCGTGACACCGGCATCGCGCATTCTGGACATGATTTCAGGGGTCAGATGATCGGGATTGGTTTCGATGGAAACGCTTTCGATCGGGCTGAGCATGCGCGCCAGGTTGAGGGTGTCGGCCAGTTCCCCGGGCAGCACGGTCGGGGTGCCGCCGCCGACGTATATGTCGCTGAAACGATAGCCCATTTCATGGGCCATGCGAATTTCGCGTCTGAGGCTGTCGAAATATCGTAGTGCCTTGTCTTCCTTGAAGCAGACCCGGTGGAAGGAACAGAACGGGCACAGCACCACGCAGAACGGCACATGCAGGTACAGCATGTAGGTCCGCGAGGTATCGGGCTCAGGCAGGTTGTGACTGGGCGTCAGGCCGTCAAAGCGGGTCAGGCGCTTGCTGTTGTGACGAAAGCCCGCCGTCAGCAAACGGTCCATGATGGTCATCGACTACAACTCCA
>SLKT01000072.1 GCA_007134485.1 Wenzhouxiangella sp.
GGCCCGATCAGCATCAACGGCAGCCAGATCATCGATAACAACTGGTCGGGGGTGAATCTGATTGAAGCCAACGGCACTGTCGAGGTCGATGACAATTTCATCGACGGCAACAACAGTAACGGCATTCGCCTGGACGGGGCGAGCAGCCAGCCCACCTTGAGCAACAACCAGATCGGGCACAGCAATTACGGCATCCTGATTCTGACCCCCGACTCCCAGGTCAGCATCGTCGGCAACAGCTTCGACCAACTCGCCACCGCGCCCCTGGGCATCCAGGGTTCGGTGTTGTCGGATGTCACCTGGAATGCCGATGAAACCTATTACGTGGCCTCCCATATCCAGGTCCGCTCGGAGGCAACGCTGACCATTGAACCGGGTCGGGTCGTCAAGTTCGGTCCCAGTCGCATGCTGGACATTGACGGCGCCCTGCATGCCGTGGGCACAGCATCCGACCCGATCTTTTTCACCGACCGCCGCGACGACTCCGTTGGTGGCGACACCAACGGCGACGGCGATGCCACTTCCCCGGAACCGGGCGGCTGGCGCGGCCTGGAGGCCACCGGCAGCGGCAGCATCGAACTGGCCCATGTCGAGGTGCGCTATGCCGGTCACAACAGCCTGTACAACCGCGGCGAGGCCAATATCTGGTTGCGGGGCGATGGTCACCTGTCAGTCAGTAAATCGGTGATTCGTGACGGGGCGCGCCAAGGCATCCGCATCCACAATGCTGAGGGTGATGTCAGTATCGAAAACGTCCAGATCATCGACAACGGCACGGTCGGGATGGACTTCAACCAGGCTGGTGTCAATCTCGCGATGACCGGCGCCCTGATCGAGGGCAATGGCTCGCACGGCATGCGCGTCATTGGCGAACTTCAATCGGCGATGATCAAGAACGGCATCATCACCAACAACGGGACTGACGGAATCAGCATTGACAATGCCGGCGGAACCCTCGAACTGGTACGCAACCGGGTCGTGACCAATGGCCGGCACGGCATCGACATTCAGCAGTCCAGTCCACTGCTCGATCACAACATCATCGAGGTCAATTCGCAGGCCGGAATCCGCATCGGCGGCGATCAGAGCGAACCGCTGGTCAGGAAAAACCTGATCCGGTTCAACCAGGTCGGCATCGACAGCCATGGCCAGGCCAATCCGCTCATCGGTGGGCAAGCCCCGGATGGCAACGACGTCGTCGACAACGTCGACTACGGGGTCCGCAATCAGTCCAGCGAAGTGACCATCAACGCGCGCTTCAACTGGTGGGGCCATTCTTCCGGCCCGTACCACGCAAACGACAACCCCACTGGTCAGGGCAACGCAGTCAGCGACTGGGTCGACTTCGCCGATTTCCTGGATCGCTCGGCCTACGACCGCATCTTCCGCGACCGTTTTTCGAGTCCGTAGGCGCTATTCCTTCATGCCAAGACAGCTTGTACAGCACCACCTTGTGAGTCTCGCTGCGGGAGACCAAGGCCGTGGAAAACTCAAAGTCTCCCGGCCGAGGCCAGGATCCGCTCAAGATCGGCCTCCATGGCGTCAAGATCGAATGGCGGGACGAAGTAACCAGCCAGGCGGGCTTCTGGGTCGATCAGCGCCAGGGCGCCAGAGTGGTCGACGGTGTAGCGACCTTCACCCTGCCCGACCTTGACCCAGGCAAAGTCCAGGCTGTCGGCAACGCGTTGGAGTTGTTCGCGTTCTCCGGTTGCCCCGATCAGGCCGTTGCCGAAAAAGCCGATATAGCGATCCAGCACCTCGGGCGTGTCGCGTTCCGGATCGACGCTGACGAACACCACCCCAAGCTCGCCATTGCGCTCGGCCAGTCGCTCCTTGAGCATCGCCAGTTGATGCAGTGCGGTCGGGCAGATATCCGGACAGTGGGTGAAGCCGATCATGGCAATGCTCCAACGCCCTTCAAACCGTTCATTGTCGAAAGCCCGTTCTCGGTGATCGATCAGCTCGAAGCTTTCGAGCGAGCGAGGGGGTGCGACCACGTGGCCACTGTCCAACACCAATGATGGGCCGGACGGGTCCTGTCGGTTGAGCAGGGCCGCCGCAACCACGATCACGGCCAGCGACAGCAGAACCACAAATGCGCGCATGGTCAACCCTAATCAAAACCGCGAAGCCGTCAACTGGATATCGGCATCGGCCCATGCCTGTTCGAAGCGCGCGCCGACCTCGTCGGCTCGTTCATCTTCTCCCTGGGCCAGCAGCGCTTGTTGCAGTCCGAACAGCGACCAACCATTGTCCGGGTTTCGACGCAGCTCATCGCGATAAACGGACTCGGCAACTTCGGGCTGGCCGTCCTCAAGCAGCACCGCGCCCAGAATCTGGCGAACCGGATGATGCCAACCCGGAGGCTCGTCGTAGGGTATCTGATCTTCCTGGTGGGCTGCCTGCTCAAGAATCTCGATGGCCTCGGCAATCTCACCACGCGTCATGGCCAACTCTCCGGCCAGCACCCGCTCGGCTACACCCACGCCCAGCGACAGCGGGTAACGACCGAACCACAGCATCTGCTCGAAGCTGGGATCATCGGCCAGCGCGGCCAATGACTCGTGATGGTCTGCGGCATCTTCCGGGCGTTCCTGGCGAAGGGCGGCGATGCCTTGTGCGTAGTGCCAAAGGGCGGTCTGATAAGGCAAGTCATCGGCCGGTCTTGGTACCTCGACGAGCTCTTCCCACAAGCCGAAACGAACCTTGGCGAACACCGGGGTGAAAGCGAAGTTCTGCATGGCTTCCATTCCGGGCGCACGCATCAGATCGGGATCCGAGGTGTGCTCGGCGGTTGAGTGCGCAGCCGCCAGGGCATTTTCAAGATCCCCGATCATCGTTGAGACAAACCACAGGAAATGATGGTTGTGCGGAACATAGCCCAGCGGGTAGACGCCAGGTGGTGGCTGGCAGATGGCCAAGTACCGGTCATCGGCCTCAATGGCGTCACGATTGACCGCCGCGGCATCGCGCCAGCGGCCCACCCGGGCATAGATATGCGAAGGCATGTGCACCAGGTGTCCGGACCCCGGGATCAGATCGCGTAGTCGATCAGCAGCCCATTCACCGCGTTCGAGGGTATCGCCGTCCGAGGATTCAACCGCGTGAATGTACAGGTGTAGCGCGCCGGGATGGTCCTCGTCGCGTTCGAGCACCAAGTCCAGCCGGGCCAGTATGGTTTCGATGTTGCCCCTGGGCGTCACCCCGTCAGCCTCCCAGTAATCCCACGCCTGCATGGTCATCAGGGATTCGGCATGCAGCGTGGCCGCGTCCAGATCATCAGGAAAACGATCAGCCACCTCACCCATGGCCTCGGCAAAGGCCTGGTCGAGTTGACTGCGGTCTTCCGGGGCGGTATCGGCATAGCGGGCGGCGAGTGCGTGAATGTAGGCCTGTTCTCGCTCACTGGCCCGATCGGCCAACGCCTGCGCCGCTTCAACGCGTTCGAAAGCGGGCGAATTGGCGGCCGGATCCATCGGTGCATTGATGTTCGGCCCCAACACCAGCGCCGCTCCCCACCAGCACATGGCGCATTCGGGTTCCAGTTCGATTGCCTTCAGAAACGAGCGTTCAGCGGCCTCGTGGTTGAACCCGTAAGTCAGCATCAATCCCTGATCGAACCAGCGCTGGACCTCGTCGTTGTCGGTGGTAATGGGCATCTGGTAATGCCCAAGGCCGTCAAGCAGCGTGGCCCCGACCGGGGCCAGTTCCGGCAGCGAGACCGATTGCTGTTCGGGTTTACTGGTGCTATCGGACTGATCGCAACCAACAATAAACAGGCAAAAAACGGCTGGTATCACCATGCGCATCGTGATGTTCATTTCCGACTCCCAATCTGAAGGTGAATGGACACCCCTCTAATAGGTTGAAACGAAGACCATCATCGGCACACGCCATCTTTCCGCCGAACGGCTAACCCCTCCGACATGAGCTCGGATCACGGGTGGAACCAGCCGTTGCGCCGAGCGAACAGGGAAAACCAGAGCAGACCCGCGCCGATGACAAAGATCACCAACGGAAACGGCAGCGCCGCAACCGCCCCAATTCGACCGATCGCATCCATGACGAACAGCACGTAAATGAACTGGATGATAACGGTCACCAGGGACACAACGAATGCCGTGACTGCCCATGATCTGCGCATCAGCAACCCAACCGCGCCGACCAGGCCGGAGAACACGGCAATTCCATAGATCACGAACAGCCAGGTCGGCCGCTCAAGAAAGAGTTCGCGCTCGGCCTCGGACATCTGGGCCAGGGCCGCCTCGTCAGTCAGCGGGTCCATGATAAAAGCCAGTACTCCGAACAGCATCCACAGAACAGCCAATCCAGACACGAACCAGTACCAGCGTGGAATCATCTCAGCACCCTCCAATTATTGAACTGCCAGGCCACCACTTGCATTGGGCGCCCCGACAAAGATGTATCCAGATTGCCATTATCGGGCTGCAGGACGCAATCGGCAAGCTGAACGGAATCGCCCATCATGTCATCGGACCCCCGATGGCCCACAGGTAGCCGAAGGGATCGCGCAACTGGCCATAACGCATGCCCCAGAACTGGTTGTCCAGCGCCATGACCTGTTCAGCACCTGCCTCGATCGCCCGCCGCCAGGCGGCATCGGCATCATCGACGTTCAGGTGCAATGTGCAGCTCGCTGCTTCCAAACGGCTCGGTGAGCGGGCCGCGCCCTGGCTGCACACTTCAGGGAACTCATCATGCAGAAACACCAGGCCCTCGCCGACCGATAGCGTGGCGTGCATGTAGCGCTGGCCGTCATCGGCCAGGTGATGATCCAGCAGCTCGGCGCCGAAGGCTTCGCGGTAGAAGGCCACGGCGGCCTGTCCGTTGGTAACGATCAGGTGGGGTATCGGCGCCGACATGGGCTTGTGCTGCAGGCGACGAAAGCGCTCCACACCTTCCGAGGGTTCGAAATCATCGAGTTCGAACATTCGTCGGACATCGACTTCGCAATCGATGCCCGCTCCTCGAGGGTTGGGAAAACGACGTGCCCAGTCCATCGCCTCCTGGTGGGAACTCACCTCGATTATGGTGTAACCGGCAATCAAATCTCGGGTTTCGGTAAATGGACCGTCCACGATAAGGCACTCATCGCCCTGATAACGGATACGAAAACCCTCGGCGGAGGACTTCAGGCCATTGGCATCCACCAGTACGCCTGCTGCGGCGAGTTGTTCGTGGTATTCGGCCATGGCCTCGATACCTTCGGGTTTGGGCATCTTGCCTGCCTCGGTTGCCGCATCGCCCTTGACTAGAATCATGTAACGCATATGGGTTTCCTTCAGTGTTTGTCTATTAACGGAAAATTTCGGCCCCGCATTACGGGTTTGCATTGACTGGTCGACTGATCGGCGCCCAATTCGACAGTTCAGATTGAAATCTCGGCCATACGGCGCTTCAGATGGCGTCGCTCGGGCTCCTGCCTGGCCAACTCAAGTGCCCGCTCAAAGGCTGACCTTGCCTCCTCCAGTCGCCCAAGCTCACTGCAAAATTCGGCGCGAACGGCATGCGCCAGGTGAAAACCCGCCATGGCCGGATCCTCGAGTACCGCATCAACCACGGCCAGTGCCGGGCCGGCCCCCTGAACCCGGGCCAGGGCCACCGCACGATTGAGCGCCACCACCGGCGATGGATCGATTCTGAAAAGCAAATCGTAAAGACCCAGAATCTCCCCCCAATCGGTATCAGCAAACCTCGGGGCACGGCCATGAACTGCAGCAATCGCGGCCTGGATCAGGTAGGTCCCCACCCGGCCACGGCCCAGGGCATCCTCCACCAGGCGGCACCCCTCAGCAATGGCGGTCTGGTCCCAGCTGCGGCGGTCCTGATCTTCGAGACGCACCAGATTGCCTACTGAATCGATCCTGGCCTTGCATCGAGAGTGCTGCAAAAGCATCAGCGCAAGCAGGCCATCGATTTCCGGGTCGGACAACAGCGCCTGCAGCATGCGGCCCAGTCGAATGGCCTCGCGACATAGTCCTGCACGAATCAGTTCCTCACCGGCACTGGCGGCGTAGCCTTCGTTGAACACGAGATAAATGACCCGCAGCACCGCCGGCAGGCGTTCACCCAGTTGTTCATGGGCCGGCACCTCGTAGGGAATACCGGCATCATGAATCTTGCGCTTGGCGCGCACGATCCGTTGGGCGACGGTCGGAGTGCGTGTCAGAAAGGCGCGGGCGATTTCCTCCGTGGTCAGTCCGCAGACTTCACGGAGCGTCAGGGCGATGCGCACCTGTTCGGATAATGCCGGGTGACAACAGGTAAAGATCAATCGGAGCAGATCGTCGGGAACACTCAGATCTTCGAACTGCTCGGGAGGTGTCGAGATTTCCACGCTCGGGGGTGGATCGGCTTGCAACAGTCGACGCTGGCGTTCGCCGGCACGCAAGCGATCAATGGCCCGAAAGCGATCGGTCGAAACCAGCCAGGCGCGCGGATTGTCGGGAATACCTTGTTCCGGCCACTGAGCCAGGGCCGCGGTAAAGGCATCATGAAGCGCCTCCTCGGCCAGTGAGAAATCGCCAAGCAGGCGGATCAGGCTGGCCAGCACCCGGCGCGATTCAGTGCGATAGACGCCCTCGACCTCCAGAGCCACATCCGCTTGGACCGACTTTGACATTTGCGTCAGACTTCAGGGCTCGAGTTCACGCACCGGGCGCACCTCGATGCTCCCGACCCGGGCCGGAGGAATGCGCCTGGCTACTTCCAGCGCCTCGTTGAGATCGCGCGCCTCGATCAGGTAGAACCCGGCCAGTTGTTCGCGCGTTTCGGCAAATGGTCCGTCGGTGATCGTGGCCTCACCGTTGCGCACTCGCACGGTAGTGGCCGTGGACACCGGCTGCAAAGCCTGACCGCCAACCACGCGTCCGCGTGCTTTTTCAGCATCCGAAAAGGCCATGCACTCGGCATCCGGCGGGCTGTCGGGATGTTCGCGCAAATCATTCTCGCGAGCGTAGACCAGACATACGTATTTCATGGCGTGCTCCAGGCTGGGTGTACGAACTGGTCGATCGACGGCCTTACAATTCGACAACCACGATCAAGTCGCTTCGTGCACTCTCACACCCGGATCATGCCGCAGCAGACTCTTGCGTTCAACTCGGAGGCATATGTCCAAGTGCCGGCTCCATATGGCGGCTCACCAACAACCACTCAGCTTCCTTGACGGCTTACGGTTTGATCGCGACTGGTGGATTTGAGCACGCCCCATGGGGGCCGATAGCGGGACGAACGGATTCGAGCTGAATCTGTAGAAGCAACACCAGGCCCGGTGCCCATCTGAGGCTCTGGGCTAACCAATCCGGCGCCGGAATCGCCCACGGCTGGGACGCCGAACCGGGCCTCACGCTGGAGCAGGTCACCAATATCGAAACGCCGTAGATGTTTGATTCATTCGAAATCAGCCGGGTTAAACCGGAAATTCATGGACATCCGGAATTTCTCGAAAGTACTAAACGTGACTTTTGGGCGATGAGATCCAGCTGTTGTATTGATAGCCTGATTCTCCATTCATCAACCAGCATCAAGAATCCTCCATGCGTACTATTAACTTTTCACCTGCCCTCGGGGGCATCCTGCTGGCATGTTGCACTCATGCAATGGCCGACCCAGTTGACTCGTCGGAGAAACTGCATCAATTGTTCGAGCAACACCATGAGCTTCAATTGGAACGACAACCAATCATTGCAACCTTTCAGGGTGACCATCGTTTCAATGATCGCTTTGCGAACAACATCGAACCGTCGTATTTTTCCGAAAGCTTCGAGATTGCACGGGATTTCAAGGAACGGGTTTCGGCCATCGATCCGGCGAACCTGAATCACGAGGACAGGATCAACCGCAAAATCTTCATTTTTCAACAACGGCAGATGCTTGAAGGGCAAGAGTTCCCCAGCCATCTGCTGCCGATCAACCAGTTCGATTCAATACCCTTGCTCATGACCATGATGGGTTCAGGCCAGAGCTTCCAGCCGTTCAATACCGCCGAGGATTACTTCAATTTCCTCGGCCGCATGGAAGGCTTTGCCGAGTGGGCCGACCAGGCAGTGGTGAACATGCGCGAAGGCATGAAAAAGGGCGTGGTTCAGCCCCGGGTGGTAAAGGAGCGAGCTCTTGGCCAACTGAAGGCCCAGATCGTCGATGACCCGGAAGAAAGTCTTTTCTGGACCCCTGTGGCGAACATACCCGAGGACATCGATAGCGACATGGCCAGGAAGATCGAGGATCGCTACCGGCAGGCCATTGCCGAGACACTGGTACCGGCCTACAAGCACATGCACGACTTCATCCGGGACGAGTACCTGGAAAAGGCAAGGGACACCCACGGCCTGGGCGACCTGCCCGACGGACAGGACTGGTACGCCTGGATGGCACGCCAACAGACCACCACCGACCTGGATCCGGAAACCATTCATGAGATCGGTCTGGAGCATGTAGAAAAACTGCACGACCGAATCGAGGCCCTCATGAAGGAGCTCGAGTTCGAAGGCGACATGGAAGCCTTCTTCAAGTACACGAAGACCGATCCCCGCTTTCACGCCGAAAGTCGCGAGGCGCTACTGGCCGTCTACGAGGATCTTCGCCCGGTAGCTGAACAGGGGATCGATCCACTATTCGATATCCGGCCCGAAGCCGAATTCAAGATTCGCAAGGTCGAGCGACACCGCGAACGCGAACAGGCGGCCGCCTCCTACATGCCGCCGGCACCGGATGGAAGTCGCCCTGGGATCTTTTTCGTCAACACCTACGACCTGCCCTCCCGTCCGCTCTGGATGGCCGAAGCCCTGTTTCTCCACGAAGCCATTCCGGGCCACCATTTTCAGTTGGCCCTGCAGCAGGAACAGCAGGACCTGCCCGCCTTTCGCCGCCACGGCGTAATCACCGCCTTTGTCGAAGGCTGGGGCCTGTACGCCGAATCCATTGGCCGGGAAATGGGGCTTTACGAAGACCCCTGGCAATATTACGGCATGCTCTACATGGACCTGTGGCGGTCGATTCGCCTGGTCGTCGACACCGGCCTGCACCACTACGGCTGGAGCCGGGAAAAGGCCATCGAGTACATGTCGAGCAATTCACCGGTTGCCGAGTCGGATGTGCGCGCCGAGGTCGAACGCTACATGGTGCTGCCCGGCCAGGCATTGTCCTACAAGATCGGTCAGTTACGGATTCAGGCGCTTCGCGATCGTGCCGAGGAGGAGCTGGGCAAGGATTTCGACATTCGCCAGTTCCACAACCTGCTACTCACCGGCGGCTCGATGCCGCTGGATGTCCTCGAAAGGGAAGTTGATCGCTGGATTGAACAGGGCGGGCGCAACAAGATCGATTGAAATAGCCAGGATCTCTTCCGTGCACAACCAGGATACCCGCCCCCAGGGGCGGGCTCACGCTGACACACGCACTGGGCAAAGCAAGCCCAGTGATCAATACCGATCAATATGCCCTGGCAACGCTCAAAATTCAGTTCAGTTGCAGTCCCGAGATTATCAAAGCCCCTCGATTTCGAGGTTGCTGCGACGATGAACGGTGCGTTGACGATAGAGGCGGATCAGCCAGGGCACGAAGATCAGCACACATACAATCTCGAACAGTCCGAACACCACGAACACCGCAGGATATGGCTCCACCCCGGCCCCGCGCAACAACCCGAGAATGGCCACGCTCAATAACGGCCCCAGCATGAAACCCAGGGATCCGGTCAGGTGAAAGCCACCCATGCCGGTGGCCTGGGCCGGACCCGAAAGACGCACGGTCAGGACCAGCGATGGGGCCAGCATCAGTGCCGCGGCCACACCGCCGGCAGCCATGACCGGAACAATCGCCGCAACCGCTGTAAAGCCCAGCCCGACCAGGAATACGCCGTAGAAAATACTGCCGATGGCCATCAGCAACACCGGGCTGATCCGTTCGCACAGCAATCCGGATGGATAGGTCAGCAGTGCGTATGGCAGCAGAAAAGCCGCCATGGCCAGGCCGATCTGGGCGGGCACCATACCGAGTTTGGTGGCGAAATACAGCGATACGGTGGAAATGATGAAGCCGGCCGTCATGCGGTCGATGAAGGTAAAGGCGTAAGGCACGATCAGCGCCCGGCGTTCGGCAGCCAGGCGCAAGACATCGCGCAACCGCTCGGTCGAGCGTGTCAATCGGGCGTCCTGAAGAACCAGGATTGCAGCCATAGCGACCAGGGCGATCAGAACACCTCCGAACAGAAAAACGCTGGTGGCAAACTCCGAACCGATGCGTCCGCCAAGCACAGTGCCCGAGGCCACGCCCAGGCTCATCGCCGCCCCGGCCAGCCCCATGGCCCGGCCCTTGTGCTCGGGCCTGACAATGTCGGAAATCATGGTCATGGCCAGGACAAGGGCGGTCATGTGGGCCGCGCCCTCGATGAAACGCAAGCCCAATTGCACCGGGTACGGCCACGGCACATACATCAAGAACAAGGCCAGGCTGAAAAACGCCAATGCCGGCACGATCAGCAGCTTGCGCCGGGCCAGGTGGTCCGACAACACGCCGACCAGCAGCGCAGCCAGTAGCGAACCGGCCATGTTGGCCGACATGAACAGGTGCCGATCCAGCTCCGAGCGCGCCGGGAAGCGACCTTCGGTCAGCTCGTAGAGCAACGGCACCACGGCGGTGACCGGCAGCATGATCAGGAAAATACCCAGGGCAATGGGCCAGGTGCGCTTCATTGGAACGCTTATCCGCGGAGGTCGAGTCTCAACGCCTATGGTAACCGCCGCCAGGTCAATAGAATTCAGACCGGCATGCAATCGGTCCCGGCGATGGAACCTGTACACACCGTTTGCAGTCGTAACGGGCGAATTCAAGCACTATGGATCCCATGAAAATCTCGTCGTCTTTACTGATCCCTGTCCTGTTATTGGGAATCTTCTGCACGGCTTTCGCCTTTGATGACCGTTTCGCGTCTGTGTCCGAAGTGCGCCAATACCTGGAGGCGAAAGACAACGTTCAAATGACCCACCAGGACGGCTGGACCATCGCGCATGATGCCGAGGGTGAATCTGTGTGGACATTTACCCAGGACGACCATCCAGCCCATCCGGCGGTATTCGTGCGTTACGTGGATCGCACCGCGGGAGAGCGGCGTCTGAAAGGCTGGGGTTTGTGTGAGGCCGATGATCGTGCCTGCGAGCAGCTCAACGAACATTTCGAGGAACTGCTTGATCAGGTTCGTGAATCGAAGTCGCGCTGATCCAGGAAACAAGCGAAATTGGCAAATTCAATGCAAGCAGCGCCAATCAACCGCAATGAACCTGTATAGCTGTCCCCGGGCGCCAAGCCCGCATCGTATGCAGTTGTTCCGATAAGACTTGGCAGGCAGAAACACTTTCACCACGTAGGTACTGCGGGTATCGGCGACGGGTCCGCGATCACAAGCGCGGTCCAAAAGATGACCCCGGCACTGCACGGGGCAGGCCGGGGTCTCGGATGGTGGTCGGAATGACCTTTCGGATGATTTACTTCAGATCGAATCGATCCGCGTTCATCACCTTGGTCCAGGCAGCAACGAAGTCTTTGACGAACTTCTCCTGGTTGTCATCCTGGGCATAGAGCTCCGCGTAGGAACGCAGCACGGAGTTCGAGCCAAACACCAGGTCGACGCGCGTGGCGGTCCACTTGGTCTGGCCACTCTTGCGGTCCTGGATCTCGTAGAGGTTGCTGCCCTTGGGTTCCCACTTGTACGACATGTCGGTCAGATTGACAAAGAAGTCATTGGTCAACTGACCCTCACGATTGGTGAACACACCATGCTTGGTGTTGCCATGGTTGGTGCCCAGCACCCGCATGCCGCCAATCAGGACGGTCATTTCCGGGGCGGTCAGACCCATCAGCTGGGCCCGGTCGAGCAGCATCTCTTCAGGCTTGACCACATAGTCCTTCTTCTGCCAGTTACGGAACCCATCGGCCAGCGGCTCGAGATACTGGAAGGAGTCGACATCGGTCTGCTCTGCGGTGGCATCGCCACGACCCGGGGCAAACGGCACGCTGACGCTGTGGCCGGCTGCCTTGATCGCCTGCTCCAGGCCCACGTTGCCGCCGAGCACGATCACATCGGCAATGCTGGCGCCGGTATCGGCTGCGATCTGCTCATAGACCTTCAGCACCTTTGCCAGACGCTCGGGCTCGTTGCCTTCCCAGTCCTTCTGCGGGGCCAGGCGGATACGTGCTCCGTTGGCGCCACCGCGGTAGTCCGATCCACGGAAGGTCCGGGCGCTGTCCCAGGCGGTGCTGACCAGGTCGTTGATCGACAAACCGGCATCGGCAATCTTTGCCTTGACGGCTTCGACATCGTAGTCAGTCTTGCCCGGCGGCACCGGATCCTGCCAGATCAGGTCTTCGTCCGGCGATTCCGGTCCGATGTAACGCTGCTTCGGACCCATATCACGGTGAGTCAGCTTGAACCACGCGCGGGCGAACACTTCCTCGAAGTACTCCGGATCCTTGTGGAAGCGCTCGGAGATCTTGCGATACTCCGGATCCATTTTCATCGACATGTCAGCGTCGGTCATGATCGGGTTGAGACGGATCGAGGGATCCTCGACATCAACCGGCTTGTCTTCTTCCTTGATATCAACCGGCTCCCATTGCCAGGCACCGGCCGGGCTCTTTTTCAGCTCCCACTCGTAATTGAGCAATAGGTGGAAATAGCCGTTGTCCCACTTGGTCGGGTGTGTGGTCCAGGCGCCTTCGATACCGCTGGTCACGGTGTCACGACCAACGCCGCGGCCGACCTTGTTGTTCCAGCCCAGGCCTTGCTCTTCAACGTCGGCAGCCTCCGGCTCGGGACCCAGATTGTCGGCATCACCATTGCCGTGGCATTTGCCGACAGTATGGCCACCGGCGGTCAGCGCCACGGTCTCTTCATCATTCATGGCCATGCGGGCGAAGGTTTCGCGAACCTGGGCACCGGTCTTGATCGGATCCGGGTTGCCATTGACACCTTCCGGGTTGACGTAAATCAGGCCCATCTGGACAGCGGCCAGCGGATTTTCCATCGTCGCCGGGTTCTCGACGTTCTCATAACGTTCGTCGGAAGGCGCCAACCACTCCTTCTCCGCACCCCAGTAAATATCCTTTTCCGGATGCCAGATGTCTTCACGACCAAAGGAAAAGCCGAAGGTCTTGAAGCCCATGGATTCGTAAGCGACGTTGCCGGCCAGGATCAAGAGATCGGCCCAGGACAGCTTGTTGCCGTACTTCTTCTTGATCGGCCACAACAGGCGACGGGCCTTGTCCAGGCTGGCATTGTCCGGCCAGCTGTTAATCGGCGCGAAACGCTGATTGCCGGTACCTCCACCGCCGCGACCGTCCGCCACGCGATAGGTGCCGGCAGCATGCCATGCCATGCGAATCATCAGACCACCATAGTGACCCCAGTCGGCCGGCCACCAGTCCTGAGAATCGGTCATCAGGTCGGTGAGGTCTTTTTTCAGCGCATCGACGTCGAGCTTCTTGACTTCCTCGCGGTAGTCAAACTCCTCGCCCAGCGGATCGGTCTTTGCATCGTGTTGATGCAGGATGTCCAGATTCAGGTTCTCCGGCCACCATTCCATGTTCTGATTGCCGGTCGCGGTGTTGCCACCGTGTACAACCGGGCACTTGCCTTCGTTAGACATGTCTCTTCCTCCAGTTACAGTCTTGATTGACAGAAACTCAGGGGTGGTCTACTGCCAGGCCCCGAGATTTGAGTACTACGGCCACCCAGTATAATGAAGTCCAACGATTATGAAAATGAATTATTTTTATCATTTCCATAGGCAAGGGGAATCGAAAGCGCCGCAAGCAATTGCCTGGCGCGTTCCTCGATTCGATCGAACGCCCGGTCGGCTACCAGTTCCGGATCGAACAGCGGAGCGACAAAGCCGATCGCGTGCGCGCCCGCAGCCAGCCAGTCCCCGGCATTGTCGAGACTGGCGCCATGGGTCGGCACCAGCTTGAGGAAAGGCAGGGGTCCCAGGCACGCCTTGAGGTAGTCCGGGCCGATGCCCGGCGCCGGAAACAGTTTCTGCAAAACCGCGCCGGCCCGGTAAGCCTTGAACATCTCGGTGGTGGTATGTGTCCCCGGCATGGCAGCCACATCCAGCTCGGTGGCGGCCACGATGACCGCCTCATCGACCACCGGGGAGACCAGAAAGCGAGCGCCTGCCTCGACGGCCAGCCTGGCCTGCTCGACTTCCAGCACGGTTCCGGCGCCGACAACGATGTCCGGGTGACGGCTCGAGAACGCCCTGATGATGTCAAAGGCGTCGGGGATGGTCAGGGTGAACTCGCAGATGCTGAACCCGCCTCGAACGGCAGCCTCCATCGCGGGAATGGCCAGATCGGCAGAATCGGTGCGCAGGATGGCCGAGGCCCGAACCTTGCCCAGGTGAGTAACAAATTCAGCTGGTTTCATGCACGACGGGTTCGATGATCAGGCTCTCCAGTGTAACCGGCGCCGGTTCGGATTTCATCGATTCGCAAGCAGCATCTCGATTACGGTGTCGCGGGTTGGGTAGCCTTCGCCCGTTCGTGTAATATCAATACCGGATTCACCGAATGGTCCGCCCGGTTTGCTGTCAACACAAAGCATGAATCAGCGGTCCGTCACTTGTGTTGAATATGCTACGCCTTATTATTGCCTTTTGCCTTTATGCGTCACTCGTGTGGCTGTCTTTCGGACATGCATACGCGAACAATGACTATCGATGGCTGATTCGCACCAGCGTCTTCACGACGCACTTTGACCATGACCCCGATCACAACAATGACTCGCGCCTGATCGGACTGGACTACTACCTGTCCGACGAACAGCGGTGGCTGGTTGGCGGCAATACCTTCCGAAACTCCTGGGATCAGCGCTCAGTCTATTTGTATGCAGGACGGCGTTTCGACTGGGTGGAGAACAGGCTCTATGGGAAACTGACGGCTGGGGTGCTCTGGGGATGGCGCGGTGAACACCAGGATGACATTCCCTTCAATCAGCTCGGTGTGGCGCCGGCGATCATCCCGGCGGTCGGGATCCAGGCCGGCCGATTCACCGGAGAATTTGTCGTATTCGGCATCAATGGATTGATGATCAATGTCGGCGCACACTTCTGATCGATTCACCAGGTACGGCGCATGAAGGACATTCAACCACTTGGCGTGAACCAGATCTACCGGCGTTGTCCGGAAGAACAGCTGGACTTCGAGACCACCGAGTCGCTTCAGCCGCTGGATGAGCCGGTTGGGCAGTCCCGCCTGCTCAAGGCGATGCAATTCGGCACCGATATTGACAATCACGGCTTCAACCTGTTCGTGCTCGGCCCGCGCGGCGTGGACCGGCATGCCCTGGTTCGCGATTTTCTCGAAAGGCGCACCGTTCACGCACCGGCACCTGCCGACTGGTGCTACGTCCACAATTTTTCCGAGCCGAATGCCCCGCGCGCCCTGCGCCTCAAGGCCGGCGACGGACGTCGATTGCGCAAGGACTTGGAAGACTTCATCGAGGAGTTGCGCACCGGGGTCGCTGCAGTGTTCGAAAGCGAGGAATACCAGAGTCGCATGCAGGACATCCAGGGCGAGTTCGAACAGCGCCAGCAAAAGGGCCTGAGCGACATTGGTGAACAGGCGCGCGCGGCGGGCATTGCGTTGATTTCCACTCCCGGTGGGTACACCCTGGCGCCGTTGCGCGATGGCGAAGTCCTCGACCCGGAGGAATACGAGAAGCTGCCCGAGGATGAACGTCAAAGAATCGAAGCCAAGGTCGCCGAACTCCAGAAGAAGCTGCAACAGGAGGTTCAGCGCGTGCCGGCACTACGCAAGGAAATGCGCCGCCGTGTTCGCGAACTCAACGAGGAGATGATCCTGTTTGCGCTCGGCGGGCCGATTCGGGAACTCAAGGAGCACTGGTCGCACGAGCCCGACATCACCGCGCATGTCGACAGGATTCGCGAGGATGTGGTTGAAAATGCCGAAGCCTTGCGCGGACGGCGCGGCTCGGGACCCCCGGAGGAGTTCCTCGAACGATTCCGGGTCAATCTGCTGGTCGACAATGCCGAGACCCGGGGCGCACCGGTGATCTATGAAGACCTGCCCACCCACAACCACCTGGTCGGGCGTATCGAGCACCAGATGCGCGATGGGGCGTTGTACACCAATGTGTCAATGATCAGAGCCGGCGCCCTGCACCGGGCCAATGGCGGCTACCTGATCCTGGATGCACGCCGTATTCTGTCTCACCCCATGGCCTGGGAAAGTCTCAAGCGCGTCCTGTATTCGGGCAATATTCGGATCGAGTCGCTCGAACGTGTCTACGGCCTGGTCGGCACCACCAGCCTGCAACCTGAGAATATTCCAGTCTCGATCAAGGTGATTCTCGTCGGAGAGCGGCGACTGTATTACCTCCTGGCCCACTACGACCCTGACTTTCTCGACCTTTTCAAGGTGGAAGCCGACTTCGCTGATCGAATCGAGCGAAGTGATGACCAGACCATGAAGTATGCGCGCATGCTGGCGACCCTGGCGCGCCAGACCGATGCTCCGCCACTGGATCGCTCGGCCGTGGCCCGCCTGATCGAACATGCCAGTCGTCTGGCCGATGATCAGCAAAAATTGACCGCCAATGATCGGGTCATGCGCGATGTGCTGACCGAGGCGGGATATTGGGCCGGCACGCTGGATTCCGACATCGTCACGGCCGAGCATGTTCAGCGCGCCATCGACGAGCGCAATGAACGGGCCGGTCGGCTGCGCGAAGTCAGCCTGGAGCAGATCGGGCGTGGCACGGTCATGATCTCTACTTCCGGTACCTCGCTGGCCCAGGTCAACGCGCTTTCAGTGATCCAGGTCGGTGATCTTCGTTTTGGCCGCCCCTCCAGGATCACCGCCACCGCGAGACCGGGCAACGGCCAGGTTGTTGATATCGAACGCGAAGTCAAGTTGGGTGGCCCGATTCACAGCAAGGGTGTGCTGATCCTGTCACGCTTCATCGCCAGTTGCTATGCCCCCGGCAACGAACTGTCACTCTCGGCCAGCCTGGTTTTCGAACAGACCTACGGCGAAGTCGATGGTGATTCCGCATCACTGGCGGAAACCTGTGCGCTGCTGTCGGCCATTGCCGAAACACCGCTCAGTCAGGCATTCGCTGTGACCGGATCCATCAACCAGCACGGCCAGGTCCAAGCCGTTGGAGGCATCAACGAAAAGATCGAGGGTTTTTTCGATGTCTGTCAGCAAGCCGGTGAACTTGACGGTCAGGGCGTGCTGGTACCGAACACCAACGTGGAACACCTGATGGTCAAGGCCGAGGTGCGCGCAGCAGTGGCCGAAGATCGCTTTCACATCTACTCGGTCGCCACGGTTGATGAAGCCATCGCGCTATTGACCGGACTGACACCCGGAGAACCGGGCAAGGAGGGTCGATTCCCCGAGAACAGCTTCAACCGCCGGGTCGCGGATCGTCTCAAGACTTTTGCACGCATCGCCCGCAAGACCCGAAGCCCGGGGGGCAATAACCGGAAAGGCAATGGAGAAAAATCCTGACACCGGCTCGCGAGAAACGATGCGTCCGTCCAGGGTCTTGATTCTATTCGATGCCTCTCCGCAGGCCCTGCATGCACTGGAGGTCGCAACTGAGCTCGCCAGCCATCACCAGGCGCCTTTGGTGGCGATTTATGTCGAGGAACCGGACCGGCAACGCGGCCTGGCGTATTCGTTCAGCCACGAAGTCAGTGCACTTTCGGGCGCCATTCACCGGATTGACCCTGGTCTGCATCGCCTGAATGCCGACCGCACGGCGACAGCTGTTCGGCGAGCCATTGAGCAAGTCACCAGTCATCGTCGAGTGAAATGGGAATTGCTCGTGCTGCGTGGTCAATTGGTGGAGGAAATTCTTGCAATCTCCAAACCCGGCGATTCACTGCTGCTCGGCTGCGTGGGCTGGTCGGCGCGCCTTGGGCGAAAGCTGGGCGGCACACCGCTGACCCTGGCGCGTCGAGCCAATGCAAGCGTGCAGATCTGCTCACCAGACATCGCACGCAGTCGCGCGCAGGTGGCAGTGCTGATCGAAGAATGGTCGCCATCAAGCGAGGCCATGCTGCACTATGCGGCCAGGCGGGCCGAGGTGGGCAAACGAACGCTCGTGGTGCTGGCATCACCTTTGCTCGATGATGAGGATGCCACCCGTCTGAACCAGTCACTTGCATCCGTGCCAACCCCATGGCGACTACGCAAGTTGCCACGAATGACTTCCGGGGAAATGTTCAATGTGCTGGCCGAGGAACGGGTGGTTGAACTGGTGGTCCGTCGCGGTGGCGACTGGCTGCAATCAGAAACCCCGCAACGCATCCTCGAACGCATGGCTATCACCATCAATGTCATGGCCTAAGGGGCCTCTGAATCGCTCTGCGCGGAGCGATCGACCTCGACGCGATTCTTGCCATTCGCCTTGCCTTGGTACATGGCGTCATCGGCTCGTCGAATGGCCTCTTCCACCGAAATTCCCGACTGTAATACGGACACCCCCGCAGTCAAAGTCAGGTTGATCTCCTCGCCGTTGTGACGCATAGGTGACTCGACCACGGCGCGACGCAGGTTTTCGGCCACCGACCGGGCGCCCTTGAGGCCGGTTTCCGGCAGCAGAAAGAGGAATTCCTCACCCCCCCAACGCGCCACCAGATCACGCCCCTTGACCGCCTGTGAAAACACTTCGGCCAGGCGTTCCATGACCCGGTCACCCGCGCTGTGACCAAGCTGATCATTGATCTGCTTGAAGTCATCGATATCGGCCAGGATCAGGGCGTGATGGGTTCCGTTGCTGATGCAATCCTTCTCGGCCTCGTGCAGTCGATCAAGCATTTCACGACGATTGGGCAACCCGGTCAACGGATCGGTGCTGGCAGCCACATGCAGTCGTCTGGTGACTCTCAGCCCGAGCCGATAGCGAGCATACACGGCTCCGAGCAGCCCAAGCAGCAACACCGCGACCACGACGGCCAGTGCAGTCACTGCCTGCTGACGGCGCAATTTCAGATCGGCGATCTCGGACTCGGTCCTGAGTCGTTCGAGCTCCTGCTGGCGCTGCATCGCTTCCATTTCGCCGCTGACTTCGTCGACCCGCGCGGCCATGCGGTTTTCGATGCTTCGCTGTCGAAGATCGGTCAGCTCGCGCTGGTACGCCAATGCCTGACGGTAGGCAGACAGTTCCTCGGCCAGCACGACCTTGCGACTGACCACATCCAGCGCCAGGCCAACGCTGTCCTCGGGCAGTCGATCCGCCACTTGCCGTAACAGCTCAAGTGCTTCGTCCGGGCGCCCCAGTCGCTGCAAAGCATCGGCCATGTTGATCAGGGTCTGCTGCTGCCCCACTTCGTCGCCAATCTCGCGCTGGATCGAAACGGCGCGTTCATGGTATTCAAGTGCATCCTCCGGGCGTCCAAGGCCGTCCAGGGCCGTGGCAACATTTGTCAACCCGTAAGCAATCCCACGCGGATTATCCAGTGACTCGAAGTAAGCCAGTGCACGGCGGGCATGATCCAGCATGGTTGAATATTCACTCCGAGCAGCAGCGGTGTCGTCATCCTGCTCGGCTCGGCGAGCCAGTCGACCGGCGAGCGCGGACAGATTGACATGGGTGCCGGCCAGACCGGCTTTCCAATCGGCAGCCTCGAACTCCACCAATGCCTTTTGATGGTATTCACGCGCCTGTTCCAGGCGCCCCAGGGAACTGTAGAGATTGCCGATATTGCCGGCTGCCCGACCCACCCCGACCTGGTCACCTGCCTGGCGGCTGCTCTCGAGTGATGCCAGGTAATGGGCAATGGCCGCGTCATGGCGCTCCATCGCCCAGTTGACCACGCCAGCGGTCAGGTGGACCTGGGCGTCGACTGCCGGATCATGAACATCATCGATCAGCTCCAGTGCTGCATCGATGCGCTCCAGCGCTTGTGGATAGTCACCAAGAATATGCTCGTTCGCGGCCACTGCTCGGAGCAGCAAGGCTTCGGCAACCGGGCAATGACGATCATCGTGCATCAACCTTTGCAGCGCTTCCAGGCCCATGGCCTGTCCAAGCGCGGCATCGACATCGCGTTGCGCGGCGATCATCTCTGCCTGCTCGATCAGATCCGGACATTCCTCCTGCGCATGGGCCGACATCGGCAGGAATTCGATCAGCAACAATATGAAGATGCAACTCCAGCGCATATGCGACAGTATATCCGGATCGGGCCAGACCAGCGTTTGCGCCGCATAAAGTCTTGACAGCCACGCTCGGGCACATCAGGATGCCGTTTCCCCGGATTTCCGCCAGGTCGATGCCTTGAAGTCACGCACACCAAGCAACGAGTTTCAGCGTCTGGTCTTTGCCACACGCAATTCCCTGCGCGGCTACAGTCGAGTCTTCCGGGATGAAGCTGCTTTTCGCGCCCAGTTGGTCGTGCTCGTGCTCATCATTCCGCTGGCGGCCTGGCTGGCCTCGGGATTTCTGGAGTTCATACTTCTCGTGGGCATCTGGATTCTGGTCCTGGCCGGGGAGATGGCCAATTCGGCCATTGAGGCCATCGTCGACCGCATCGGACTGGAATACCATGACCTGTCGGGCAAGGCCAAGGATGCCGGCTCGGCATTGACGCTGACGCTGATGCTTCTGGCCGGCCTGGTCTGGCTGGCCTTCCTGCTCGATCGATTTTTCCCCGGCCTCTGGCCGCTGAGCGGATTGTGAAATGGCGCGCCCGGCAGGATGGCTGCGCCCGCTGGCGCGGGCTTGTCCTTCGGACTGAATTGCTGCGCAATTCAGCGAGCTCGCCCCACAACCCGCCTCGTTTGCCACCATCCGTCACGAGGCGGTGTCAGGTCCAGTGGCTGTGGAGTTTCGCGACCGAGCAAGCCGGAGGCGTAGCCCGATCTACGGCGAGGACTTGCGACCGAGTGAAGCTCCGCAGACGCTGGGCCTGGCGCCGCCGCAGTAGGCATGGTGGTAAACGAGGCGGGTTCAGGGCTCGGTTCGAACCGAGGTTCTCTTCCATTGACGGGCACTTCAGATACCAAAAAACCCCGCAAGCGGGGCCTTTTGGTATCTGGCGCGCCCGGCAGGATTCGAACCTGCGACACCTGCCTTCGGAGGGCAGTACTCTATCCAGCTGAGCTACGGGCGCATCGTGGGCCGGTATTTTACCCTATCAGGGCTCTTCGAAGCGATCCTGGAAGACACCCGCCTGGAATTCGTAGGCGCCGATGTCGAGTGCATCGCCCGAGATGCGTTCAAAGCCCGGGCCGCGCTGGTCGTATTCGGGCGCATCGCCGAAATTATTGCCGGCGGCAATGGCCGGGCTGGTGGGCAAAAGGCGTTGGGTATAGGTTGGGCCACCGTGATCCTCGAATCCCGCCAGTTCAGGGTCTTCGTCAAGTACGTTGCCGCCGTCATTGGAAAAGGTCGATCCGGCGGGCTCACTGATCAGCGAATTGCGGACGCTGCAGCTACTGGAACCGGCCAGTTCCGTGGAGAGGGGCGGGGATGTATTGACCAGATTGGCAAACAGGGTGTTACGGATCGAACACGGGACAGACGAAGAGACCCCGTCACCGCCCGAGCCGGCATCATTGAAAGTAAGGGTCGAATAGGCGACCCTCAGTGTGCCATTGCCCTCTGCATTGATGGCGCCAAAGTCCGAGCCGAAGTTGGCAATCACCGAACTGTTGCTGACCAGAAGATCGCTGTCTTCACCCAGGTAGGCAGCAATTCCGCCGCCTCCCGCGTAGTAGAGCTCGCTGGAACGGATGGCTAAATCACCCGTGATTTCACTGGTTGCAGTGCCCAGCAGAATATGCCCACCCGTATCACCGTCATTGAAGATCACTCTTGATGCGAACATTTCGAATCGTTCGAAGTCTCCGGTCAGATGGAGCGCTCCACCCCCGCCGGAAGAATGACCGCCGAATTGCGATTCCGTGATAACCAGTTCGGCATTGTCACCGTCGACCCGGGCAGCGCCACCGAACAGGTTGCTCTCGTTATATGTTGCAAGGGCCTCAGCAATATACAAATAGCTGTTCTCGTCAAGATCGGCAAACAGCCCGCCACCGACGTAGAGGGCCTCGTTGTTCGAATACTCGCTACCGTCGGTGCTGACGTCCTGATTCTCGAGGACCAGGCCCACGGCCCCACCACTACAGTCAGTGCATTGGTTGTAGGCAAATTGGTTATTCCTGATCAGTGCCCCACCGTCACTCAGGTAACCGGCCATGCCACCCCCTATTCCCCCGTAACTCGAATTGTAAAGAATATCGTTGTATTTGATTCGGAGATCATCGGCCTGATCAGCAACAATGAATACCCCGCCACCGCTGTAATACGAGTCATTGAAGTGAATCTCGTTATTACGAATGGTAGCCAACCCCCAACCAGACTTGTTCAGGTAGAGGCCACCTCCGTCAATGGCATAGTTGTCGACAATCTCGCTGTCACGAATTTCGACCTCGCCATCGTCAGTGGACGCATGGTAAATGCCGCCCCCGTTGCTCGACGCAGTATTGCCGCTGATCACCGAATCGCGAACGGCCAGATGGGTGGCCTGGCTGTTGAGGCCGCCTCCGGATCCGGCGTTGCCACCGGAGACGCTCAATCCGTCAATGGTCAATTGTTCGACACTGTCCTCGGCAATCAGCACCGAACCGCTGGCGTCATCCGAAAGCTCCACGCCGATCCGTTCATCGCCATCGATGCGCAGCGATGCCGTAATGACCAGTGAATCGGACTTGGTGATGGTCCCGTCAAGCCCCCCGGCAAAGACGATGGTCGGGTAGTCATCGGTCGGCGCCGAACAGTTTCCCTGGATCGTCTGAGTGTTGACCGCTTCAACGGCGTCATGCAGCGTGCATTCACCCGGGGTGCCGGCGCTGCCCAGCGTGGTGACTTCGATGGTGTTGGACCCGGCATGCGCCAGAGAACTGCCGACCGCCAGTGTCAGTGGGGCCAGGCGCGCGACGCTGGCGCCCGAAACGGAATACTTGATTGATCCAGGCTTGCGGGTTCGGGACATGTTGCCCTCCATTATCAATGACCTTTTACCGTAACAAAACCTATTGCCGATTTCGAACAACCGGCGCTCTTGGCCGAGATGATGTTCCAAGTTGATCCATTTGCATTTTTGCCAAATAGGTGCTTAACTTGCACCATTGTCAGGGGTTTTTCCAGGCGGACGGGTGGAAAGTGGAGAAGCGGTTGTCAACACTGACCAATCAATTCTGTCAGACAAGCAAGGGGCGGGGGATTCCATTCACAATCCTGGCCGTGCTTGCATGGCTGCTGTCCTCATGTCTCGGCGCCGCGGAGGCCGAAAGTGTGCGAATTGCCGGGTCGGCCTGGGTGGGGGATGCACCGACCCGCATCGCCGATCAACTGGGGCTATTCAATGTCGACACAAGTGCGGCTGATCCGGTCATTGAAGTGGATCAGTACGCTTCCGGGGTGGAAGCATTGCAGGCCATGCGCGACAACCATGCCGAGTTTGCGCTTGCTGCGGCCACCCCGGTGGCTGCGGCCCTGCTGGACGCAGATTTCCAGGAGCACGGCCAACCTGACTTGGTGGTCCTGGCCAGCGTGGCCTTGTCGAATCGCTCGCACAAGCTGATCGTTCGCCAGCCTTTTGGCGACCGTGACCCGGCCCAATGGCAAGACTTGCGTGTCGGCGTCATGATGGGCAGTTCCTCGCATTTCGGCTGGTCGCGGTTCAGCACGTTTCACGGAATGGATAAAGACCAGGTAACACTGGTTGATTTGCGGGTCGAGGACATGGCCGGCGCATTGATTGCCGGGGAGGTGGATGCCGTGCTGGTATGGCGTCCCTGGGACCAGGCCTTGCAGGACAGAATCGGCGATGACTTGGTAGAACATTCGTTGCGCATGTTCCACACGGTCAATTGGTTGCTGGTCGCCGATCGGGACCATGCGTTGCAGCACCCGGAAGTGGTCGGTCGAGTATTGCAGGCTTATCGCAAGGCCATGACGCTTATCGATGGCGATCCCGAACACGCTTACGGAATCTATTCCGACGCCAGTGGCCTGCCCATGGAACTGGTCCGCCGAAGTGCTGACGGAATGATCTGGAGACTGAGTCTGAACTGGTCTGCGCTGGTCGCCGTGACCACGCAACTGGAGTGGTTGGCGACCTGGGGAGAATTCGCGGATCGGACACCGCCACCGCCACGTCAATACTTTCATGGTCAACCGCTCAGGGAATTGGCCGAAGAAATCGTCAACCTGGCTGATTTCATGATGATGTCGGAGCCCACATCGAGTGAAGGCCCGTGAAGATTCGCACTCTGGTACGCATCGGTCTTGCCATGGTCCTGCTCGGGGTGCCGGGACTGATCACTTACGGCGCCTGGGTATGGCACAACATCGAAATCCTGGTCGGGCAGAACGAACGCCTGCATGGTCATCATCAGCGAATTCATTCCCTGGCCACTACCATCGATTACCTGACCCTGGTGCGAATGGACCCTGAGGTTGTCGAGGCAATGGCACGGGACGCCAGCGCTCTGGGCCAAGAGCTGCAGGTTTTCGATCACGCTCTGACTCGGCTGGCGGTCAGCCACCTGGAGGAAATCGCTCTGATCGGTAAAGAACTGGCGGAACTGCCACCAGGCCTGGACAACCCATCAAGCGCACATCAATCCGAATCCGCCACCGCCCTGTTGTCCCGTCAGCTTCGCATCCATCATGCCGGCGCCCGTGAATCGCTTTCGGCCCTGCAGCACCTCAAGGATCGCCGATTGCGGGAGCAGACCCGAAACCACCTGGTGTCCCTGGCTGCGGTTGCCATGGTGTTTGCCACGTTGCTGCTGATCATGGCGATCCTCGTTCGACGCCGACTGGCCGGCCCGGTCAGTGCAATCAATCGCGGCCTGCAGGAAGTCCGGCAAGGCAACCTGGAGGCGCGCATTGACCTGGACCAGAATGATGAATTCGGACTTCTCGCCCAGTCGTTCAACTCCATGGCCAGCGCCAGGCAGAAGTATCAGCAGAAGTTGGCAGAACGCATCAAGGAAATCAATTGCCTTTACCAGGTGCTGGAGTTGACCTCGGATACCGAGCTCGATATTGATCGTATTGGCAAGGAAATCGCCCAACTGATCCCTATCAGCCTGATAGATCCCGAACGGGCGGTGGCCCGGGTCATACTGCCAAGTGGCCGCGAACACCGCAGCACGCCGTGGGCCGATCCGGTCATCTCGATTACGAAAGATGTCATGGTCGATGACCAAGTGGTTGGGATGGTGGAATTCGGCTATCAACAAGTTCCCGACTGGGCCGATCACGAAACCGAAGTGTTTCCGGACGAGGAACGCGACCTGATCAACGGCATTGCCCTGCACCTGGGGCGCATGATCAAGAACCGTCGCCTGGCCGAGTCCCTGGCCCGATCCGATCGTCTCAAGGCCATCGGCGAACTGACCGGCGGCATATCGCATGACTTCAACAATCTGCTGACCGTCATTCTCGGCAACGCAGAACTGTTGGAAGACAGCCTCGCCGGACAACCCGATGCCAGGCTGGCCGAAATGATTACGACCGCGGCCCAACGCGGCAGCAAACTGACCCAGCACTTGCTGGCGTTCGCCAGGCGCCAGGCGCTGGAACCGCGCAATATCGACCTCAACCGAATGCTGATGGACATGCAGGACATGTTGCAGCGCAGTCTGGGCGAAGACATCGAGATCAACATGAAATTGACCGATGAGCTTTGGCCTGCCCTGGTCGACCCCACGCAGCTCGAAAGCGCCATTCTCAATCTTTCCCTGAATGCCCGTGACGCAATGCCATCGGGTGGCCGACTGGCCCTGGAAACCGACAACATCATCCTCGATGCCGATTACGCCGCTATCCACGATGAAGTCGACCCGGGCGCTTACGTCATGCTGGCCGTTTCGGACAACGGCCATGGCATCGAGCCCGAGGCATTGGCCCGTGTCTTCGAACCGTTCTTTACCACCAAATCGCATGGAACCGGGCTGGGATTGAGCATGGTGTTCGGCCTGATCAAGCAGTCTCGCGGTCATATCCGCATCTACTCCGAGCCGAGTGAGGGCACCACGGTGCGGTTGTACCTGCCGCGCGCCGATCGCGGTTCGGCCATCCAGGAAGAAGCCGCCAATGATGCAATCGATGATACCGTCGGCCAGGAAACGATCCTGGTCGTCGAGGACAATGACCTGGTTCGCAAGTACTCAGCCGCTCGACTCGGTCAATGGGGATACAAGGTCCTGGAAGCCTCATCCGGTCGCGAGGCGCTGGACATCGTCAGCCGGCATGGAGGGATCGATTTGCTGTTTACCGACGTGGTCATGCCGGGCATGGGCGGGCGCGAGCTGGTCAGGCAAGCCGTCGAAATCCAGCCCGGCATCAAGGTCTTGTACACATCGGGTTATACCGAGAATGCAATTGTCCACCACGGACGCCTGGATAAGGGTGTGAATCTGCTGTCGAAGCCCTACCGCGCCAGTGAACTCAGGCGAAGGGTGCGCCAGGCGCTTGATCAGTAGTTATCATGGGAAGCATGAGTCGAC
This sequence comes from Wenzhouxiangella sp., assembly GCA_007134485.1. Taxonomy (GTDB): domain Bacteria; phylum Pseudomonadota; class Gammaproteobacteria; order Xanthomonadales; family Wenzhouxiangellaceae; genus Wenzhouxiangella. The sequence continues at coordinate 26,578 of SLKT01000072.1, forward strand.
GCGCGAACATCATCCTGGCCGGATCGCTGATCGGCGCCACGGCATTGATCTTCCTGACCGATCTGCTGACCATGCTCGGGTTTGCTCACGGCATGCTGTACGTGATCGTGATTCTGATTGCATCGATCAGTGGCCATCGCGGACTGATCATCACCATGAGTGGCCTGGCCGTCGCGCTGATCGCACTGGGTTATTTCGTGGCCCCGCAAGCACCCGAGGCATTTCCAACCGAATATGTCATTGCAAACCGGGCGGTTTCCGCCCTGATCGTGCTGACGATCTGTGCCTTGGCGGTGACACGTGTCCACATCATGCGCGATCGAAACGAAACAGAATCGCGACTGGCCCGGCGACTGACCACTACGCTGGAAAGCATCACCGATGGATTCGTGCTGCTCGACCGCGACTGGAGATTCACCTTCGCCAACTCACGGGCCGAAGCGTTGCTGGAGTGCAGTGAAGAGGACTTGCTTGGCAGATCCATCTGGGAGGCCTTCCCGCAAACGATGGGCACGGAGCTCGAGTCCAAGTATCGACAGGCCATCGAATCGGGCAAGTCCGTTCAGCTCAAGTACCATGACCAGGTACTGGAGCGCTGGTTCTCGATTACCGCCTATCCATCCGACGAGGGCCTGGCAGTCTACTTTCAGGACATTACCGAGCGCGTGAGTATCGAGGAGCAGCTGCGTCAATCCCAGCGTCTCGAAGCAGTCGGTCAGCTGACCGGCGGTATCGCTCACGACTTCAACAACTTGCTGACCGTACTGCTGGGCAATGCCGAGCTGCTGCGCGAAGACCTGCCCGATGATCACCCGTTGAAGGACGTTGCCGGCACCATGGTCCAGGCGGCCCAGCGCGGTTCGGAGCTGACCCAGAGACTGCTGGCCTTTGCCCGCCGCCAGGCGCTCAATCCCAGGCCCACTGATGTCAATCGGCTGGTCGCTCACATGGACGACTTGCTGCGCCGGGCGCTGGGCGACCATGTCGAGATTGAATTGTCCCGGGGCGGCGGGCTATGGCTGGCCATGGTCGATGAGGCCCAGCTTGAATCAGCCCTTTTGAACCTGTGCCTGAACGCACGCGACGCCATGCCACGTGGTGGCCGGCTGACCATTGAAACCGCCAATGTTCGCCTTGATCAGGATTATGCCGAGCAACACGGAGAAACCAGGCCCGGACAGTATGTCATGTTGGCAGTGTCGGATACCGGCAAGGGAATCGACCCGGAACATCTTGACAAGGTGTTCGAGCCGTTTTTTACTACCAAGGCAAAGGGCAAGGGAACCGGGTTGGGCTTGTCGATGATCTACGGTTTCATCAAGCAGTCGGAAGGTCACGTCAACATCTATTCCGAACCCGGAGAGGGCACCACCATCCGGATGTATCTGCCGCGCGCCCGAGAAGATATTCGTCCCCCGGAGACAACCGCAGCGTCCAATCCGAAATCACTCCGGTCATGAAACCATCCTGCTAGTCGAGGATGACGACATGGTGCGCGAATTTGCCGAAGCACAATTGAGAAGTCTGGGTTACCGGGTGCTTGTGGCCGAGAATGGGCCGCGGGCGCTCGAGCTGATCCAGAAACATGAAGAGATCGATCTGTTGTTCACCGACGTGGTCATGCCCGGCGGCATGAGCGGCCGCGACCTGGCCGAACAGGCCACGAAGATCAGACCGCACTTGAAAGTCTTGTACACGTCCGGCTACACGGAGAACGCGATCGTCCACCACGGTCGCCTGGATCCCGATGTGCAGTTGTTGAGCAAGCCTTATCGACGCATCGATCTGGCCAAGCGTCTACGCGGGCTGTTAGATGCCGGCAATAGCCGGCGCCAATCCAGACAGGACAACCAACAATGAACGAACAAAAACTCCTGATCATCGATGATGATGACATGATCGGACAGACCATGTCCTACATCGCCCGCTCGATTGGAATAGAGGCGCATGCAACCAGTCAACCCGATGAGTTTTTCGAACAGGTCGAATCTTGGAAACCAACCCACATCGCGCTTGACCTCGTCATGCCCGACATGGACGGTGTCGAGGTGCTGGTCGAGCTGGCCAAGCGGGAGTGTTCGGCTGGCATCATCATTACCAGTGGCGTAGGCCCGCGAGTGCTCGATGCCGCCCGCCGGTCGGCAGGTGAGCACGGGCTCAACATCATCGGAGTACTCTCCAAGCCCTTTTCACCGGCGCTGTTGCGGCAAATGCTGACGACTGAAGTCAACGCCGTCGACGGTTCCGGATTTGCATCCACTCGTGGCAAGGGCAGGGACATCGAGGTCGGCGAGCTTGCCGAAGCCATCGAAAACGGGGAAATCGAGCTGGCTTACCAACCCAAGGTCTGGTGCAACAGCGGGTTGCTGGCCGGGTTCGAGGCGCTGGCGCGCTGGCGAAGCCCACAGCGCGGTATGGTCATGCCCGGGCAATTCATTCCGGTGGCCGAATCCGGCGATCTGATCAAGCGCCTGACCCTGGAGGTCATGGATCTGGCCATGGAATGGATGTCGGAAAGCCTGGACGATTCACAAGCCGATGAAGATGACTGGTTGTCGATGTCGATCAATATTTCGGCCCTGACCCTGGATGACCCGCACTTCATCAACCACGTGACCACCCAGTGCAAGAGGTTCGGCATCGCACCGGGTCGACTGATCTTCGAATTGACCGAAACCAGCGCCATGCAGGACCCGGTCACATCGCTGGATCTGCTGACCCGGTTGCGGATGAAAGGCTTTCAGTTATCCATCGATGATTTCGGTACCGGCTATTCGTCGATGCTGCAATTGGTGCGGCTGCCGTTTTCGGAAATCAAGATCGACCGCTCATTCGTGATGTCGGCCAGCCGGTCGACCGAATCGCGCGCGGTGATTCGGTCAATCATCGAGCTTGGGCGCAGCCTTGGTCTGAGAACAACCGCCGAAGGCGTCGAGGATGCCGAGACCCTGGAATACCTCAAGGAACTGCGCTGCGAGCTTGCCCAAGGCTACTTGATTTCAAAACCACTCTCAGGCGCCGAAGCCAGCAGCTGGGCGGAGAATGGTTAAAAAAGGGCCGGTGCCCCAAGTGCAGGGAGGGATTGGGCACCGGCCAGAGCGGAATTTTCACGCCGCCCTTGTTTTATATAACGTGAATCAGCAGAAAAACGGGTCAAAAATAGCGAAATTCCCGCAGGGTTCAGGCGCCATGTGCCGCCATCCAGTCAGGCGACCCGGTCAGCATGGAAGCGACTTCCTTGGCGGCTACCGGACGTGAGAACAGGAAACCCTGGGCGAATGAACAGCGGAAGCGACGCAGCAGATCAAGTTGCTCGGTGGTTTCCACGCCTTCGGCGACAGTCAGCATGCCCAGGTCGTTGGACAGGCTGCAGATCGTCCGCGTAATCGCCTGGTCTTCCAGATCAATGGCCAGGTCACGGACAAATCCGCGATCAATCTTGACCACCGAAATCGGAAAATTTTTCAGGTAGGCCAGCGAGGAGTAGCCGACGCCAAAGTCATCGACGACGATGCGCATACCGATATCATCGAGCTCCTGAAGCTTGCGCCGATTCCGGACCAGGTTCTCGATCAGGATCTCTTCGGTAATTTCCAGGTGCAGCAGTTCGGGAGGAACCCGATACTGGTGCAGGAGTACGCTGAGGCGCTCAGCGAAACCGCCCTCGCGCACCTGGGCGCCGGAGATATTGACCGACAACCATGGTGGAGTATCAGTCAACTTCTGCCATTCGGCCAGATCCGCCAGCGCGCGTTCCAGGGCATATTCGCCGAGCCGCCCGATCAGGCCCGTTTCCTCGGCGATCCGAATGAATTCCTGTGGTGGAACCATGTATCCCTTCTCGTGCTCCCAGCGAAGCAGCGCCTCCAGCCCGCACAGTGAAGCATCCTTGACCGAGACGATCGGCTGGTAGGCCAGGCGAAATTGTCCGGCATCCAGCGCATGGCGAATGTCCCGACTCAGATTGAGCCGGTGCTGGGCCTGGCTGAACATCTCGCGGGTGAACACTGCATACTGATTGCGCCCGGCATTCTTGGCCTTGAACAGCGCGGTATCGGCATTCTGGATCAGTTCACTGACACTGCCTCCGGATTCGGGAAAATAAGCGATTCCGATACTGGCCGAGATGAAAAAGCGGTTGTCATCGATTGCAAAGCCGGTATCCATGGAGCGCAGGATATTCACCACCAGTTGCTCGATCTGCTCCCGGTTGCGGCGACGCACCGCGACGAGAAATTCATCGCCGCCGTGGCGGCCGACAAAGTCGCGTTCCTTGAGCACTCCGGCCAGGCGGCGAGGGATCTCGCACAACAACTGGTCACCGAGTTGGTGGCCAAGCGAATCGTTGATGTCCTTGAACTGATCCAGATCCAGAAAAAGCAATGCCAGCTGCTGATTCTGATGCTCATCCTCCGACAGGAACCGTTCGAGATAGCGGGTCGATCCCGTCCGGTTGGGCAAGCCGGTCAGAGGATCATGGGTGACCAGGTATTCAAGCTCCTCCTCGGCCAGTTCGCGCTCGCGAATTTCCTGTTCCAGCAGTTGATTGGAGTACACCAGGGAGCGCGCCTGTTCCGTCGCATTCAAGCCCAGAAACACAATCACGGCAAGCATCAGCGAAACCGATAGGCCGCCGGCCAGCGCCGCCTCCGGCAACATCGACTCGAGATCAGCCCGATCAGCCCACGGCAGCCCGAACTCGAATTGGAACCCGCTGCCATCCTCGTCCAGATCCAGGAGGAAGGAGCCCAGCCAGTCCACATCGAGAGAAGCGGTTTCGCCGGCTTCAACCGGAAATATCTGTGTCTCGTCGGCGAATATGCGTAATTCCAGGCCATCGAGAAACTGCTCGGAAACCATGGCTTCGACCGCCTCGGCCACACTCATGACAACAATCAGGAATCCATCATTCTGATCGCCTGTTCCGATCGGGTGGGCAAAGAACAAGACAAAATCCTCGCCGGCGGCCGGGACCGGACGCATGACCACGAACCCTCCCGTCTCGGCCACCTCTTCGAGCCGCGTTCTGTAGCGTTTCAGGACCTCTCGGGCCTGACCCCGGGTTTCAGTCATCAGCGCCTCGCCCTCGTTGAAGCGAACATCGAGGTCACGATCAAGAATGGAAAATGTCCGATAAAAGGCGTAATCGGCACGCAACATCATCATGTCCGCGCTCCATTCATTCACATCCACGGAATCGGAGCGGGACAGGCGAGTTGCGATACGCTGCTGGATCTCGAGGTGATATTCCACGCTGTGCATCACATCGATCTGGACAAAACGCGCGAGCTGGTCGACATGCCGTGTGACGGCCTGCTCCTCGACACGCTCCAGGTTGACGTAAAACCACCAGGTGGCGACCACGCCCAGAATGAGGGCAATGGCCGCAAGCGCCACCGAACGGTGATAACGAACCGCTGTTCGGCCCTCACTCATCGGCGTAACGCAAAGTGATGTGAGCCCGGGAATCAATGATCATCAGGAAAAATGCTGGCTCAGTGGCAAATTTTTCGAGCAGACGGCAGTATAACTCAGGCTGGCGAAAGCGCTAGTGCCGCCTAACACTCTGTGAGTTTTAGAGCGTGCCTGATAAGCGGGGTACACTAGAATCTTTGCAGCAACCACGACCAGCGAGATCGGTGACATGGATGTTCGTTTTCTGTCCGGCATAGTCGCCGGTCTGGCCATCGGCCTGGTGATTTCCGAGGCGCTGATTGCCGGTGCCGGCCTGCTGCTGCCGGAATTCGACCTGGCGACCCGATTCACCGGGCAGGGCGCACCAGAGCGCATGGACTTCGTGGTCACGGCACTGGTCTATGCGCTGGCGGCCGGGCTGGGTGCAACCATGGCAGCGGCGATTGCCGGCCCGACCGCTGGAGGCCTATGCGGCATGATGTGGTTGGTGCCGTTTTTTCTACTTGGCTCACTGTCGAATGGCGGCGAGCTGCTCTCGGCCACCATGGCGATTGCCGGCCTGGGCGGCACCTTGCTGGGGATTCGCCTAGCAGTAGGTTGTCCACACGGACCATCCAAGACAGACTGATCAATTTCCTGCGCGGGTCAAGCTGAGATATAATCGTGGATTGAGTGTCCGCTCGACGCGGACACATTCATTTTTGCTGGTCGAACACGAGGTGGCCCCGGCGTGTCTGCGGAACATGATCGAATTTTCATCAAGAACTTCAGCCTGACCATTGTCGGGCTGATGATTTTCACGGTACTGATCATCGCACTGGCGATCGGTATTCACAATCGTCTCGAACTCAGTGATACGCCATCACGGGATGCAGCCCGGCAGGATCGGTTGCAGCCTTTTGCCGGAGTCTATGCCGGCGAAACCGGCCGAGCCGCAGCAGAAGAAGCGGCAGCGGCCGCGGCAGCGGCCGAACCGCAGGTGGCCTTCGATGGATCCCTTGACGGCGGCTTGATCTACGAACGTGCCTGCGCAAGTTGTCATGATGGCGGCATTGCCGGAGCACCGGAAATGGAGGCCAGCGCCTGGGCCGGACGCCTGGACAAGAGCAAGGAAGAGCTGGTTGCCAACGCCATCAATGGCATTGGCGCCATGCCACCACGTGGCGGTCGCCGTGACCTCAGTGACGAGCAGGTCGAGGTATCCGTGGCCTACATGCTCGACATGCTGGAGTAACGCCAGCCGGCAGTTCGCGTCCAGACCTCGGGAAACACCGCGAGAAACAACGTTTCGACTTCGTCCTCATGGGCATCCAGAACCTCGAGGCCACGGGCCAGCGGGCTGACTCGACCATGTCGCCAGGCCAGCCCCTGGAATATGGCGTCGATGGTCGCCCTGTCCCCGTATCTCGACCACAGGTCCCGCCTTCGCGCCCAGTGCCTGAAGCGTTGCAGTCGAGGCGGCAGACATTCATCATGTCGCTCAAGCATCACATCGACCCCTTCGGCGAATTCCGCCAGGGGGCAGGGCCCGAACTCTCCCCAGTGACGAGCCAGCATGTGATCGAACAGGACATCCAGAAAAATGCCGCCGTAGCGACGCCACGGCGCATCCAGCCCGGCAATGAAGGCGCGAACACCCGGACTCGAATCACTGAGCGCATCGATCCGTCGATGCAGGCGCACCCCTCTAGCCCAACTGGCCGGAAGCTCGTCAAGCGCCAGACTCCCCTTGATGTGATCGCCGAGGAAAGCCCCGAGTCGCAGGCCTTCGTCGCTACCTGCCAGGACCAGATGGGCCAGATGGTTCATGCGAATTCAATGCGGATTCATGGGACATGCAGCGGCAGCGCCAACTGGGGTATCATGATGCCCCTTTTCATGGGCAAACGGCAACCATTGAGGGCTTTCCCGCGTGCTTGATCCTGATCAGTTTCCCGGAGAAGGTAGCGAATTCTTCCTGACCGGACCGGCCGGGCGCCTGGAGTGCCTGGCCGATTGCCCCAAGACCGACAAGATCCGTCAAGCCACTGCCGTGCTGTGCCATCCGCACCCACGCCATGGCGGCACCATGCGCAACAAGGTCGTCACCATAATGGAGCGTGCCCTGCGTGAGCTCGGGCTGTGTACGGTGCGCTTCAATTACCGCGGTGTAGGCGAAAGCGAGGGCGAATTCGACGATGGCATCGGCGAATCGGAAGACCTCTACTCGGTTGTTGAGTGGGTGCGCCGGGTACGGCCGGATACGGATCTGTGGCTGGGGGGCTTTTCCTTCGGCGCTTACATTACCTTGCAGGTCGCCCAGGAGCTTCCGGTCCGCCAGCTCATTACCATTGCCCCGCCAGTCGAGCGCTACGGGTTCGATCACCTGATGCCGCCCAACTGTCCCTGGCTGGTGGTTCAGGGCGAAGAAGACGATGTCGTTTCACCCCAGGCCGTTCAGGATTGGGTGAACGCCCTGGACCAGAAGCCCGACCTGGTGATGATGGAGGGCACCGGCCACTTCTTCCACCGCCGCCTGATGGATTTGCGCGGCCTGATCAAGAACCACGTCCAACCCAATCTGCCTTGAGCAAGCCATCGGCCATCGGCCCTCTTGACCGGCTACAGCAGCTGGTCGACGCCGGGTCCTTGCAGGCGGATCCGGCCCAGACCCGCCTGGCCGAGCATCTTCAGAAACGCTTCGAAGAGCTCGAAAGCCGGCGACCCTCGTGGTGGGCACGCGTGCGCGGTCGTTACCCCGCGCTGACAGGGCTCTATATCCATGGGAAGGTCGGTCGTGGCAAGACCATGCTGATGGACTTGTTTGCCGCCTGTCTGGAGGATGCGGAAATCGCGGTCTGGCGGATACACTTCCATCGCTTCATGGATGAAATCCATGATCGCCTCAACTTCATGAACAACAAGACCGATCCGCTCAGCCTGGTGGCCCGCGACATCGCCCGCCGTTCACGCGTGCTGTGTTTCGACGAGTTCCACGTCAGCGATATCGGCGATGCGATGATCCTGGGCACTATGATGGGGGAGCTGTTTGATCGCCAGGTGATGCTGGTGGCGACCAGCAACACCGCGCCGGATGACTTGTACGCCGATGGCCTCCAGCGCGCGCGCTTCCTGCCCGCCATCGAGGCCATCAAGTCGCGCTGCGAGGTGGTTTGCCTGGATGCCGATGAAGACTATCGGTTTCGCGAGCTCATGCGACATCCGGTTTATTACCTGGACGGCCAGTCCGAAACGGCAGACGACCTGGAGTCGGAGTTCCGTGCCCTGGCCGCCGGCGAACATATCAGCACGGCCGCGCTCAAGATCCGCGGCCATACCATCCAGCCGATCCGGCGGGCCGGTTCGGTCGCCTGGTTCGACTTTGCCGGACTCTGCGAGGGACCGCGCGCGTCCAGCGACTACATCGAGCTGGCGCGACGTTTTTCCACCCTGATCATCAGCGGGATCCCGCAATTGACCGAATCCGACAATGATGCCGCCCGGCGCCTGATTCATCTGGTCGACGAGTGCTACGACCGAGCCGTCAAACTGATCATCACCGCCGCCGTCGGCCCCGAAGACCTCTACATCGGCCAACGCCTGGCCGCCCCCTTCGAACGCACCCGCTCAAGACTGGTGGAGATGCAAAGCAGCGAATACCTGTCCCTCCCCCACAAACCGTGACCTCCGAATTCAAGGTTTAAGGTTTAAGGAATTCGGGTTCAGATACACGCTTTACGGTTTACGATTTACGGGAAAGATCAAGGTACAAGGCGCAAGGAAAACCCGGCAGCCTGTTGCCCCTACCACCGACCACCGACTACAGACCACCGTCTCCCGTCTCCCGTCTCCCGTTCAAACATCCACCAACGTCTCGATCACATGCTGCACATAACTGTCGAACTCCGGCTCGTCGCGGTCCGGCACCAGTCCCTGGGCCTGTAGTTGCAGGTAACCCACATAGGAGGAATAAACCAGGTTGGCGCGCTGGCGGGCGGCGTGTGCATCCAGACCAAGCTCCTCGAATGCAGCACCGAGTTGCTGGATGCGGCGACTGGTCACACGCTTGAGCACCGGCCCGACCCGCGAATCATTCGGCGCGGCGCACAAGGCCGTGTAAATACGGTGGGTCAGGGTCTGCCGACTGGTACGCCAGACAAATTGTGACAGTCGCTCGGCCGGCGCCAAGTCCGCCCCCAGGGCGAGCTTGAGGTGATAACGATCCTGATTCTCCCACCGTTCCAGGGCGCGTTCGAGCAACTCGTGCTTGCCCGGGAAGTGCCAGTAGAAACTCCCCTTGGTAATGCCCAGGCGGCGAGCCAGCGGCTCCACGGCCAGGGCACTGATGCCTTTTTCGGCAATCAATTCCAGGGCAGCCTGTTCCCAATCAGCCGGTGTCAGGCGATTGCGCTCAGTGCTTGAGCGATTGGCGGGGGTGGAATTGGACATGGGTTGCCATCATACTCTGAAACTCGGGGTGGTCGGCGCCTGGTTCATCGAGCTTGTTTCCGATTGACCGGGGACCAATATCACCATTGACTAACGCAAAGGGTAACCCCATACTCTGCCGTATGGAAGCTGTTCGTATGGAAGCTGTTCGCAAACTTCATGATGATATCCGTCGCCGTCAGATCTGGACCGATGACGGCGTCCGTTTGAGCCTTCGCTATTACGGCGATGACCGCGCCCCGTGTGTGCTGATGGCCCATGGCTTCGGGCAGACCCAGTTTTCCTGGGAAGATACCGGTCGTCGACTGGCCGCGGCCGGTTGGCAAGCGGTCAGCTATGATGCGCGAGGTCACGGCGAGAGTGATCGTTCCCCCACCGGCGAGTACGACTTCGAGCAATTCGTGGAAGACTTTCGCCGGGTATGCGCCTCGCTGCCCAACCTGCCGATCGTGATTGGCGCGTCCATGGGTGGGCTGACCGCTCTGCTGGCACACTCCGAAAAGCCAAAGGTTGCGGTCAAGGCGCTGGTGCTGGTCGATATTGCGCCGCGCTGGGACGAGCGCGGCGTGGCCGCCATGCTGGCCTTCATGCGCCAGAATCCACAAGGCTTCGAAACCATGGAAGAAGCCAGCGAGGCAGTGCGCGCCTTCCTGCCGCACCGCCGCAACAAGCGCCCGACCAATATCAGCCGCAACCTGCGACAGGCTTCCAATGGTCGCTGGTACTGGCACTGGGATCCGGCCATGCTCGCCCTGGCCGAGAAAAGCAGCAATCTGCAATCGCGCCTGCAGTCGGCCAGTCGCCGCCTCAAGATGCCCGCCCTGCTGATTTCCGGTGGCGAAAGTGAGCTGATCGGAGCTGAGCATTCCAAGGAATTTCTCAAGCTGGCTCCGCACGCCGAACACATTGAACTACCCGAAGCCGGTCATGCAGTCGCCAGCGACGCTCATGACAGTTTCATCAATGCAATCACTCCATTTCTCAAGCGCCAGGCAAGCCAGGGAGCGTAACTCCTCATGATGATTCTCCTGTTTCTGATTTCTTTGCTGGTCGTTTTCATCGCCTGCTCGTATTTCAAAACCCCGATCAGCATCTGGACCGGAGCGACCGCGGCGGTTCTGCTCGGCTTTTCGATTGCCGGCCAGCCGGGCTGGATCACGCTGACGCTGTTCTGGCTGCTGTTCATCGCCGTTGCAGTACCGCTCAATTATCTGCCGTGGCGGCGCCAGTGGCTGACCGCCCCCATTCTTGGCATGTTCGAGAAGATGACCCCGCAGATCTCGGAGACCGAGCGGGTGGCCCTGGAAGCCGGCACGGTTGGCTTCGAAGGTGAGCTATTTTCCGGTCGTCCGCGCTGGAACCGCTTCATCAAGAAACCACTCCACGAGCTAAGCGTCGAGGAGCAAGCGTTCATTGACGGGCCGGTCGAAGAGTTGTGCGACATGATTGATGACTGGGAGATCAGTCACTATCGCGGGGGACTGTCTGACCAGGCTTGGGATCATCTGCGCAAGTCCGGTTTTTTCGGCATGATCATCCCGAAGAAATACGGCGGACTGGAGTTTTCGGCCGTGGCTCACCGCGCGGTTCTGGAAAAACTCGCGGGCCTGAGTTCAAGCGTCGGTTCAGTGGTTGCCGTCCCCAACTCGCTCGGTCCGGCCGAACTGCTGTTGCACTACGGCACCGACGAACAGAAGGATCATTACCTGCCGCGCCTGGCCAGCGGCGAGGAAATTCCCTGCTTTGGCCTGACCAGCACCACCGCCGGCTCGGATGCCACCTCGATTGCCGACTACGGCGTAATCTGCAAGCAAAAGTGGAATGGCAAGCAGACCCTCGGCATCAAGCTCAATTTCGAAAAGCGCTACATCACCCTGGCCCCGGTCGCCACCGTGGTCGGCCTGGCCTTTCGCCTGTACGATCCCGACAGCTTGCTGGGTGACACCAAGGATATCGGCATCAGCGTGGCGCTGGTGCCCGCCGATACCCCCGGCATGGAGATCGGTCGTCGGCACTTCCCGCTCAATAACCCGTTTCCGAACGGACCGATCATCGGCAAGGATGTGTTCATCCCGCTCGACTACCTGCTTGGCGGCGTGGAATATGCCGGCCAGGGCTGGCGCATGCTGGTCGAGTCGCTGTCGGTCGGGCGCGCCATTTCACTGCCCTCGTCCACCAGCGGTGGTGCCAAGGCAGCGGCCCTGACCACCGGCGCCTATGCCCGCATTCGCAAGCAGTTCAACCTGCCGATTGGTCGTTTCGAGGGCGTCGAGGAGGCGCTGGCCCGGATTGCCGGCCATACCTATGCCATCAGTGCCTTGAGCCGCCTGACCGCCTCGGCGGTCGATGATGGCGAGAAACCATCCGTGCCCGGCGCGATCGCCAAGTACCACTGCACGGAACTGAGCCGCGACATCATCAAGGACGCCATGGACGTGCACGGCGGCAAGGGTATTGTGCTGGGGCCGAAGAATTACCTCGGACGCGCCTGGCAAGGCGCACCGATCTGGATCACCGTCGAGGGCGCCAATATCCTGACCCGTACGATGATGATTTTCGGACAGGGCGCCATTCGCTGCCACCCCTACGTGCTCAAGGAGCTCGAAGCACTCGAAATCAAGGACGATGACAAGCGCCTGGTCGAGTTTGATCGAACTCTGTTCTCCCATATCGGCCACAGTATGTCCTGCGCGGTTCGTTCCTTTGTTCTGGGCTTGAGTTTCGCCCGATTCGCCGCCGTACCCGGTGACCGGCGAACCCGCAAGTACTATCGCAAGCTGACCCGATACAGCGCCGCATTCGCCTACCTGGCCGACATCGTCATGCTGACCTATGGCGGCAAGCTCAAGCAGAAGGAAAAGATATCCGGGCGACTTGGTGATGTACTCAGCCAGCTCTACATCTGCTCGGCCATGCTCAGACGCTTTGAGCATGATGGTCGTCCCGCCGCCGACCAGGCGATCCTGGCCTGGGCATTCCATGATGCCATCTACAAGATCCAGGTGGCCATGCGTGGCGTCATCGACAACTATCCGTTCGCCTGGGTGCGTCCTTTCCTGCGCCTGGTGATCTTTCCGCTCGGTCGCGGCGAGCGGGCGCCCAACGATCGTCTGGGCCACAAGGTTGCCGCCTTGCTGCTGTCGCCCTCCGAGACGCGTGATCGCCTGACCCGTGGAATCTATGTTTCCGATCGCACCGGCCACCCGGCCGGGGTGATGGAAAAACTGCTGCCCGACGTGATTGCCGCCGAACCGCTCGAGCGTCGCAAGCTCAAGGCCCTGCGCAGCGGCCAGATCAGCGGTTACACCTTCGAGGAACAGCTCGACCAGGCGCGCGAGAAGGGTATTTTCTCCGACACCGAGGCTGACTTCCTGCTGGATGTGCGCAAGCGGGCCATGGAAATCGTTGCCGTCGATGATTTTGAACTGGCCGAGCTGCAGGCAGGCCTGAGCGAGCGCGGAGACAAGATCCGCAGTCAGCGTCGCAAGGCCGCTTGATCGCGCCTTGCAGTTCCTGCCTGAATCACTATAATCATCCCCCGACCCGGCCCTGCGGCCGGGTCTTTGTTTCCACCGGCAAGGTGCTTCGAAAGCAATTTCGGAGTGAAACGGGAATCCGGTGAAAGTCCGGTACTGCCCCCGCAACTGTAATCGGTGTCCGCCCGAATCGGACGGACATGGTCGAATGCAGCCACTCTGACCCATCGGTCAGGGGAAGGATTCGACCTTGCAGCACACGCTGCGAACGAAAGTCAGGAGACCGGCCTTGTCAGGATATTTGCTTGGGTTGCGGTGGGCAGCCGGGGTCGATCTGCCTGGCCAGCCCGCGGCAATTGACTTCTCGCCAGCCCCCAACCCGCCCACTGACATGCGCGGGTGAGCGCGAGGAGTCTTGAAATCATGTTTCCGAAAAATCTTTTCCGGCTGGCCGTAGCTGGCCTTGTCGGCCTTTCCGCCCCCATCATATCGGCCGAGCCGGCCGACCCCGACGAGCATATCGTCGTGACCGCCAGTCGTAGCGAGCAGGCCGTAAGTGACAGCCTGGCCTCGGTCACCCTCATTGATCGCGACCAGATCGAGATCAGCCAGGCGCCCGACCTGCTGGAGTTGCTTCGCAAACAAGCCGGCATCGACATGGCTAGAACCGGAGGACCCGGTGGTCAGACCAGCGTGTTTCTGCGTGGCAGCAACTCCAATCATGTACTGGTCCTGATCGATGGCGTTCGAGTCTCGGCGGCCGGGACCGGCGCCTTTGCCTGGGAATTGCTGGATCCCAACCTGATCGAACGTATCGAAATCGTGCGTGGACCTCGAGCCGCGCGCTGGGGCTCGGACGCGATCGGCGGTGTCATACAGATTTTCACTCGCCAGGCCGAGGGTGTCGGAGTTCGTGCGGCCTACGGGCGTTATCGTGACCGCTCGATCGCCGCCAGCATGGGCACCGGCCAGGCGGGCCTGACGGTCGCCGGCCGCCGGGTCGGTGGATATTCCTCCCAGAACGAACGCGGTTTCGCTTTTGACCCGGACGACGACGGTTTCGAAAACATCAGCGCGACAAGTAGCGGCAGCACCGAGGTCGGGCCCGGACACTTGCACTGGAGTGCACGCCTGGCGACTGGTGAAGCCGAGTTTGACCAGGGCGAATCGGACTTTCTCAACTATGCCGGTCGCATGGAGTACCGCTCGAACGGGCAGGGCCCGTGGCAATGGCTGGCCAGCGCAAGCCTGTATCGTGACCGCCTGGAAACCGAAACGCCTTTCGATGAATCCGAGGTCATCACGCGGCGGGTTCAGACTGCTTTTCAGGGACAGACCAGCCTCGATCAGGACAATCGCTGGATGGTCGGCGTCGATGCCTGGCGCGAATCCGGAGTCAGTCGCAATGCCTGGTCTGAGCAACGCTACAACGTCGGCTTGTGGACCGGATTCGATGGCCGCATCGGTCAACTCGAGCATGAAAGCGCCATCCGCCTGGACCGCGATGAGCTGTTCGGCAACGCCGTTTCGGGCAACCTTGCCGCCGGCTGGCCGGTCGCAGAAGACTGGCGACTCATGGCCAGCATTGGCCGGGCCTTTCGAGCGCCGAACTTCGATCAATTGTTCTCGCCCGGTTTCGATGGCCTGTTCGCCGGCAATCCGGACCTGGACCCGGAAACATCATGGAGCACCGAACTGGGGGTTCAGTGGCAACCGGACAGCCGGCAACGCGTGACTCTGGCGGCTTTCGAGAACCGCATTGATGACCTGATTGATTTTTCCGGGACCGACTTCGAGGCCATCAATATCCAGAAGGCCCGCATTCGCGGCGCCGAACTGGCCTGGGAATACTCCGACAGCGACTGGCGCAGCCGTGCCCAGATCAGCTGGCAGGACAGCACGGATCGCGATACCGGCCAGCGACTGCTGCGCCGCGCCCGCGAAAATGCCAGCGTGAGCCTGGACCGACTGTTCGGCCCGAGCTGGATTGGTGGCGAAATCGTTCATGTCGGCGATCGCGTCGATGTCGGTCAGCAACCCCTGCCCTCCCACACCCTGGTCAACCTGCGCGCCGGCTATGCACTACCTGCCGGATTCCGACTGGAAGGCCGGGTGGAAAACCTGACTGACCGGGAGTATGAGCAGGTGTTCGGATTCAATACCCATCGTCGTTCGTTGTTTGTTGCGGTGAGTTGGGAGCGGTAGGGTTCAGGGTTCAGGGATGTGAGGTGGTCTGTGCATTAAGTTCCCAAAACTGGAAGAATGCACAGTGACTGACCAATACGGCGGAATCTGAATGTGGCGTCACTGAAACCTGAAACCTGGAACCTGAAACCTTTCCTTTCACCGGAAACCGGAAACCGGAAACCGTCTCTATACATCCTCTTGCTGGCGGCGCTGGTCCTGGCCGGGTCGGCCTGCCAGAGGGGGGAGCCCGAACATGGGGCCACGTTCGCGGTATTCGGAACACAGGTGACGGTGACGGTCAGGGACGTTGAATCGGAGTTGGCCGAACAGGCGTTCGGTGAACTCAGTCGGGATTTTCAGCGCATGCATCGCCAGTGGCATCCATGGGCGCCGGGGGCGCTCACCGAGCTGAATGAAGCCCTGCCGTCAGGCGATTGGTTGGAAGCGACGCCTGAGCTGATCGAGTTGATAAAGGCCGCCCGGGCCATGGAAGTCCGTTCGGGCGGCCGGTTCAATGCCGCCATGGGCGGGTTGATTGGTTTGTGGGGCTTTCATACTTCGGATTACCCGATCACCGACCCGCCACCCGACTCGGAACAGATTCAAACACTGCTCGACAGAAAGCCTTCCATGCAGGATATCGAGGTCAGGGATGAGCAGGTGCGCTCGACCAATCCGGCCGTGCAACTGGATTTCAGCGGCATCGCCAAGGGTCTGGCCGCACGCCTGGCCTGCCAACGTCTGGCCGGATTCGACATCGAAGTGGCCATGATCGACCTCGGCGGCGATGTCATGGTCTGTGGCTCCGGTCAGAACCCCTGGCGGGTGGCGATTGCCGATCAGAACGACGCGATCATCGAAATCATCGAGTTGGACCAGTCCATGGCGGTGTTCAGCTCCGGCATCAGCCAGCGCTACCGGGAATTCGATGGTAAACGCCATGCCCACATCCTCGACCCGACCAGCGGGCAACCGGTCGATGCAATCTTCCAGGTCACCGTCATCGACCCCGACCCGATCCTGGCCGATGCCGCAGCCACCGCCCTGGTGGTTGCCGGCCCCGATCACTGGCAGTATGTGGCCACCGATATGGGCGTGAAGCGAGTCGTGATCGTTGATGCAGAGGGATTGGTATTTCGAAGTATCAACGATTGATATTGAACGCTGTGCCGGTCTGCGCAGCTTCAACGCGCCAGTTGCACCACCGGGGCGAACAGCACGAACAGAAAGAAGATCGCCAGGGCCACCGAGGCCAGCACCCGGATGGGGTGGCGTTTGAACACGCTCCAGATGGTGTCTGCACGACCTTCGCGGCGGGCCTGTTCATGTTCACGCCGGGCCCGTGAGGCACGCTCGGCCTGGTAGTCGTCAAGCAGGGCGCGAGCACGCGGGTAGTCGTCGCGATGACGCAGCCAGATGCCACCGGCGGTAATGCCCAGCGGCCCCGGCGGCGTCCGATAGGTTTCGATGTCGTTGGCATCCATCAACTCGGCCACTTCACTGGCCTCATCGTCCGGCACCATGCGCAGGTTGAGCAACAGACGGGGCATGAACGTTTCCTCAGGGTCCCTTCAACACGGCATCGCGAAACCAGTGGACCCGGCACTCCAGGCCGCGGGGGCTTTTGCCGATGTAGACAAAGTCGATTCCGGGCCAGACCGGCATGCGTCCCTTTTCGAAAAAGCGCTGGTTCTCCAGCTCCAGCAACACGCCGATGCAGGGCCATTCATGTTTGCGGGCATCTTCCTCGAGTAGCCGCACGGCCTTTTTCAATAACCGGTAAACGAGCAGTGTCTTGCGATAATCGGGCGCCACGAAGCTGCGGTAAAAATACACCGGCTGCCCCAGTTGCGGCGGGTTCTGGGGAAGCGCCGTGCAGACCGCGGCAACCTCGCCATCGCCATCGCGCGCGAACATGACCACCTGGCTGACCCGCTGACGCGCAAGCTGCTCGCTCGGCAAGGCCTTCTCACGCACCCAGAATGCAACGATGTCATCGCTGTCGGCGCTGGTCAGCTCGCCCCAGCCGCGACAATAGCTGAACGCGGGTGCGGCGGCATGCTCGTCCGGCGCGCGCCGGTTCATCCGGACAGACCGCTCATTGGCCGTTGTCGATCAATTCCGGGCCCGAACCGAAATCGATGGGCGATTGGGCGGCCAGCCAGGCCAGGACTGCGTAGGCCGCGGCATTCTGGGCCAGATCTTCGGGGTCGATCTTGTCCAGTGTGTCGTTTTCGGTGTGGTGGTAATCGAAGTAATCGGTGCCATCCTGGCGCAGGTCGACAACCGCCAGCCCGTAAGGAAGGGAGGGAATGAAGTCCGGCCCGCCGAAGGCCTGGCGCCCCCCCAATTCGATACCCAGCGGCTGGAGTTCGCGCTGGATGGCCTCGATGACCGGCCAAGCGTGGTCGGAAACCCGCGCACCGATCTCGTAGACCTGCCCGGCGCCAAAATCGGACTCGGCGCCGAGTTGATAGTTCTCGAAGTTTTCACGATGTTTCTCCGCCCAGTGCCGACCGCCCCACAAGCCGACTTCCTCGGCGGCGAAGTAGATCACGTGAATGGACCGGTCGGGTCGTTCATCGCGCTCCAGGATCAGCCGGGCGGCCTCGGTGATGATGGCGATTCCGGCGCCATCATCAAGCGCCCCGGTGCCGACATCCCAGGAATCCAGATGCGCGCCCAATGCGACGATCTTTTCCGGATGCCTGGCGCCGGTGATCTCGGCAATCACGTTGTGGCTGGTGTAGGCCTCGGTTTTCTGGGCGTCGATTTCCATGTGCAGCCGGACCGGCTCGTCGAGCTCGAGCAGGCGCTCGAGCTGGTCGGCATCGGGATTGGATATGGCCGCAGCCGGCAAGCGCCGCTGGCCGACATCGAAGCGCATGCCACCGGTGTGGGCAAAGCGGTTGGTCGAGGTGCCGATGGAACGGATGATCACGCCCGCCGCGCCCATATCGGCGGCGACGATGGCGCCGCGTGAGCGCGCCTGCACGGCCGGACCGTATCCGGAGCCGTCACGTGCGCGTTCCATGCGGTTGGAGATGAACACGATCCGATCGGAGACTTCGTCCGGATCCGCCGCTTCCAGTGCTTCCAGATCGGCAAACTGCACCACCTCGGCCTCGATTCCGCCTTCCGGAGTGGGCGGTGAGTAGCCAATGGCCAGGGCTTCAAAGCGCTGCTCGACCGGCGCGGTCACATGCACCCGCTCGAAACCGCGTTCCCAGGTCGGAAACGTGACCGGCTCTTTCCAGACCCGGTCGAAACCGATGTCCTCGAGCGTCTCGACCGCCCAGGCCACGGCCCTGGCATCGTCCTCGGTTCCGGCCAGACGGGGACCGATTCGGGTGGTGAGGTCTGCAACGATCTCGAAACCGCCATCAAGTTGCAACGCGGATTCGCGCAGTTCGCGGGCGATATCGAGGTCAGTCTCGTTGAAAATCTCGGCACTGGCCGGCCAGACAACTAGCAGGCACAACAGAACGATTGAGGGTTTCATTTATTCAGGCATCCTTGGCAATAATGGGAAGCAATATTGGGGAAGCAATCGGGATCAGTCCGATTCAACTCGTGCCTGTGTCGGCAGCATGGGCTCGAGGTGCTTCAGTGCGCGCGCATACACTCTGCGCTTGAAGGGAATGACATGCTTGACCGGGTACCAGAAGTCGACCCAGCGATAGCAGTCAAATTCCGGATTTTCGACACAGTCCAGGCGAAATTCACTGTCGTCGGCCAGGAACTGGAGCAGAAACCAGACCTGCTTCTGGCCCACACACATCGGCTTTTGGTGACGTCGCCGGAAGCGCCGGGGCAATCGATATCTCAACCAGCCGGGCGTGGAGCCGAGAACACGAACATGGTGAGGCCCGAGACCGGTTTCCTCGGTCAGCTCCCGGTACATCGCTTCCAGCGGCGTTTCATCGGTGTTCATGCCGCCCTGGGGAAACTGCCAGCCATCCTGACCAGCGCGGCGTGCCCAGAAGACACAACCGTCATCCCTGGCCAGGACGATTCCGACATTGGGGCGGAAACCGTCCGGGTCAATCATGCGCATTGTTCAGGCAGCGGCTATGATAGCTTGCCTGGAAAATTTCAACTGCCTGCAATGTTAATCAATTCCTGTAAATCTTGCCAGCCATGTCCCTGGTTTTTCGGCAATCCCTGATCTGGTTCGGGCTGGTTCTGGCCATTCCGGCCAGCCTGTTGCTGGCATCGAGCTGGGGCAGCGGCGGCTGGCTATGGCCCTGGGAAGCCGATGGGGCCATGCAGAGAATCATCGCCGAGCTGCGCTGGCCGAGAGCCATAGCCGCCATGATTACCGGCAGCCTGCTGGCTGTGGCAGGGTGCCTGATGCAGGTACTGCTTCGCAACCCGCTGGCCGACCCCTACGTGCTGGGCCTGTCCGGCGGTGCGGCGGCCTTTGCCCTGGCGGGCATGATGTTGGGACTGGCCTGGGTGCCCATCCCCGTACTGGCATTCCTGGGCGCCTTGCTGACCATGGTGGTGGTGTTTGTTCTGGCCCGCGGCAAGGGCCCGTGGAGCACCACCCGGGTGTTGCTGACCGGCGTGGTTGTGGCGGCCGGCTGGGGCGCACTGATTTCGCTGATGCTGGCCACCGGACCGGATGCCAGCCTGCGCAGCATGCTCTACTGGTTGATGGGGGACATGAGTTACGCCCACTTGTCAGCCTGGTGGTTGGTGCCACTGGTCATCGGGCTGGGGTTGTTGTGGCTGCGCTCGCGCAGTCTGAACGTCATGGCCGGTGGCCAGTTGCAGGCCGCACTTCTGGGCGAGAACACCCGCAGTCGCTTCTGGGAAATCTATCTGATCGCCTCGGTATTGACCGGCCTGGCGGTGTCGATTGCCGGTGCAATCGGCTTTGTCGGGCTGATCGTGCCGCACTTGATGCGCCTGATCGTGGGCGCTGACCACCGTCGCCTGCTACCGGCCGCGGCCATCTTTGGTGGCGTGTTTCTGGTTGTCGCCGATACCTTCGCCCGGACCTTGTTGAGTCCGCGCCAGTTGCCGGTCGGCGTGCTCACCGCATTGATCGGCGTGCCATTGTTTCTGCTGCTGCTTCACCGCGCGGTCCGGATTCGCTGATGAGCAGTCCGATTCTTTCAGTCAGCCAGCTCGATGTGCACATTGGCCCGGTTGTCGTCACGGACCAACTCGACCTCGACATCGACACCGGGCAGTTCTGGGGATTGCTTGGACCCAACGGAGTGGGCAAGACCACCTTGCTGAAAACCCTGGCCGGCGTGCATCCGGCCGATCGCGGTGAAATCCGGCTGGATGGCCAACCCATGGACCGCCTGACGCGCAGACAAATCGCCCGGCGACTGGGCATGCTGTCTCAGCACACCGATTACGCTTTTGACGCCACTTGCGAACAGACCGCGCTGGTCGGACGTCATCCGCACCTGAAAGCCTGGTCGCGCGAAACTCGCGCTGATCGCGCCCTGGCCCGCCGGGCGCTGGCTGACCTGGGACTGTCGGATCTGGCCGAGCGAAGCTGCATGAGCCTGTCCGGGGGCGAATCTCGTCGCCTGGCCCTGGCCACGGTGCTGGTCCAGGATCCGGCCCTGTTGCTGCTTGATGAGCCCACCAATCATCTCGACCCGGCCAACCAGGTCACCATTCTCGATGTGCTCGTCCACAGGGTCAGAAACCAGTCCCGAGCCGCCATCGCCGCCCTGCACGAGGTCAATCTGGCCACTTGCTATTGCACCCATGTCGTCATGCTGATGGGCAATGGCCAGTGGCTGGCCGGCCCTACGTCGGAATTACTGAATACCGAAAACCTCAGCAAACTATACGGCTGCCGCATCCGCCTGGTCGACGACGGCCGCCAACGCGTGTTCGCCGTGGCGGGACAGTAGTGGAGCGGTAAAAGGTGAAAGGTGAAAGAGAGGATGGGGAGACGGGAGACGGGAGACGGGAAAAGCTTTCACCGTTCACCACCCCCTTTGGCTCGTTGCCCTTTTTTCTTTTCAGCCCTTTTACCTTTCACCTTTCACCTTTCACCTATACTCTAAGCCATGGATCTCAACAACTACTCCAGCAACGACTTCCATGACGAGCTGATCGGGCCCGGCGGTCGGCCGCGGGCTGCGGCCCGGGCCATCTGGAAGTACCTCAAGGGCCTGGATTCCGAAGAAGTGGCTGAGCGCAAGGCGGCTTGCGAGCTGGCCGCCATGGTCGCCGGCATCACCTTCCGGGTCTATTTTGAGGACACCGGCATTGATCGAGCCATGCCGTTCGACCTGATTCCGCGGGTCATTTCGGCCAGTGAATGGCAGGAGGTCGAGCGCGGGCTGAAGCAACGGGTCCAGGCGCTCAACCTGTTCATTGATGACCTCTACAACGACCAGCGCATCATTGCCGATGGCGTATTTCCGGCCGAAATGCTGGAAGGCTCGGAGAACTTCCGTGAACAATGCCGTGGCTTTTCGCCGCCGCTGGGCATCTGGGCGCATATCTGCGGCTCGGACATCGTGCGCGATGGTGATGGCACGCTGTACGTACTCGAGGACAACCTGCGCATTCCCTCCGGCGTGTCCTACATGCTTGAAAACCGCCAGGTCATGAAACGGGTCTTTCCCGAGTTGTTCGAGGATTCCGGCATTCAGCCGATCGATGAATATCCCTCGCAACTCTACGACACCCTGGCCTCGCTGTCGCCGAGACCGGCCGATTACCCGACCGTGGTGGTGCTGACGCCGGGCATGTACAACTCTGCCTACTTCGAACACGCCTACCTGGCCCAGCAGATGGGCGTGGAGCTGGTCGAGGGCCGCGACCTTGTCGTCAACGAAAATGATGAAGTCATGATGCGCACCATCGCTGGCCTGGAACCGGTCGATGTCATCTACCGGCGCATTGACGATGCCTTTATCGATCCCGAGGTCTTTCGTCCCGACTCAATGCTTGGCGTGCCAGGGCTGATGCGTGCCTGGCGGTCCGGCAAGGTGGCCCTGGCCAATGCGCCGGGGGCCGGGGTGGCCGATGACAAGGTGGTGTATGCCTGGTTGCCGGAAATCATTCGTTACTACCTCGACGAAGACCCGCTGATCGCCAACGTCCCGACCTGGAAATGCTCCGAGCCGGAAGACCTCAAGTATGTGCTGGCGAATATCGGGGAGCTGGTCATCAAGCCGGCCAATGAATCGGGTGGCTACGGCATGCTGATCGGACCGCGCTCGACCAAAAAGGAACAACGTGAGTTCGCCCGTCTGATCAAGGCCGACCCGCGCAATTACATCGCCCAGCCGACCCTGGCGCTGTCGACCTGCCCGACCTTCATCCAGGGCCGGGTGTCACCCCGCCATGTCGACCTGCGACCGTTCATATTGTCTGGCCAGCAGACCTATGTCACCAATGGCGGTCTGACCCGGGTGGCGCTGAAAGCCGGCTCACTGGTGGTCAACTCCTCCCAGGGCGGCGGCAGCAAGGACACCTGGATCGTCGAGACGGGGAACTGAACCATGCTCTCGAGACTGGCTGAAAACCTCTACTGGCACGGACGCTACCTGGAACGCGCCGAAGACCTGGCGCGACTGGTCAACGTCAACGCCAACCTCAACATGGACCTGCCGGCCGGCATCAGCGCCGGTTGGGAGCCGCTGGTGCGCATCACCGGCAACGCCCAGGCCTTCCAGCAACGCCACGATCAGGCCGGTGAGCGCCAGGTGGTCAATTTCCTGTTGGCCGACGAAGACAATCCCGGTTCGCTCAAGGCCTCGCTGGAATTCGCCAGGGAAAACCTGCGCTCGGCCCGGGACCTGCTGCCGCGGGAAGTGTGGGAGCAGATGAATGCGCTGTATCTGAAAGGACAGGACACCCTGACCGGCAACCTGGCCAAGCGTCGCCGCCATGATTTCCTGCGTGAGCTGATCCTGGATTGTCAGCAGATTGCCGGCACCCTGCTGGGCTGCATGAGCCAGGACCATGCCTACGATTTCATCCTGATCGGCCGCTACCTGGAACGCGCCGACATGACCACGCGCATTCTCGAAGTGCGCGGCCATGACCTGTTGCCTAAAGTCGACGATGAATTGACGCCCTACGAATCCATCCAGTGGATGAGCGTATTGAAGTCATTGACCGCCTACCAGATGTATCGTCGCCACGTGCGCCTGCGGGTCAGCGGCAACGATGTATTGCGCTTTTTGCTGCGCAATGAGCAATTCCCGCGCTCGGTGATGTTTTGCCTGCGTGCACTCGAGGATCTGCTTGCCGGTCTGCCCGGTGATGAAGACCAGGCCTTGCGCCAGATCACTCGCCTGCAGCGGCGTCTCAACGAGGTCCGACTGGCCGGCCTGCGTGGCAAGCCCTTGAGCGAACTGATGGATCATCTCCAGGCCGAACTGGCCGAAACCGGTGTGGTCATCCGCCAGACCTGGTTTCTGCGCTGAGTGCCCCATGAAAACCTTTACCTGCACCTGCGACAACACCCTGTATTTCGAAAACACCGATTGTGTTCAGTGCGAACGCAAGCTGGGTTTTCTTCCTGACGTGCTGACGGTGTCGGCCCTGGAGCGAGTCGGTGACGATGAATGGCTGGCCCTGGCACCCGAGGCCGAAGGCGGCCATTACCGATGCTGCCGCAACTACACCGACCAGGATGCCTGCAGCTGGATGGTGCCGGTGGATGATCCCGAGCCCTATTGCGTGGCCTGTCGACTGAATCAGGTCATCCCTAACCTCGACAAGCCGGGTAATCGGGCCTTGTGGATCCGCATCGAGCAACGCAAGCGACGCCTGATTTACGATCTGCGCCGCCATCGCCTGCCGGTATTTCCGCGTTCGACCCACCCGAACACCGGGCTGGCCTTTGCCTTTCTGGAATCCAACCCCGGCCCGGAAGACGCCCAGCCCGAGTTCGCCGATGAACACCAGGGCCACCCCATCCTTACCGGTCATGCCGACGGGTTGATCACCATCAACCTGACCGAGGCTGACGATGTCGAGCGCGAGCGCATGCGCGTACAGATGAACGAGCAGCAACGCACCCTGCTGGGTCATTTTCGCCATGAAAGTGGTCACTACTACTGGGACCGGCTGGTCGCCGACGGACCGATGCTCGACCAGGTCCGGCAGCTCTTCGGTGATGAACGCCAGGAATACGCCGGCGCCCTGGAACACTATTACAACCAGGGACCTCAACCGGACTGGCGAGAAAGCTTCGTCAGCGCCTACGCCAGCGCCCACCCGTGGGAAGATTGGGCCGAGTGCTGGGCGCACCTGCTGCAGATCACCGACACGCTGGAAACGGCCGTGGCCATCGGGCTGGCTCCCCCGCAAGCCATGGACAGCGACATGGATGTACGCATTCGCTACTGGGTCGATCTGGCCCTGAAGATCAACCTGCTCAACCGCTCGCTTGACCAGCCCGACCCCTATCCCTTTGTCCTGACCACGCCGGTGATCAACAAGCTCAAGCTGGTTGAAAAAGTCATACACAGCAGCGGATTCACGCCTTAGCCCGCCTTATTCACCACCCTTCCGTAGCGAGGCTTGGAAAGGCCCCTACTCCCAATCGAAGCGCGGCAGCTCCAGGAACAGGCGCTTGAGGCCTTCGGACCAGGCTCCACTCAGGGACTTCAGGTACGGATCATCCTCGGCGAAACGACAGCGGCGCGAAACGGCCAGGCGATCGGCCGGGTAGAACAGCAATTCGATCGGCGGCCCGACGCTCAGATTCGAACGCATCGAGGCATCCATTGAAATCATGGCACAGCGACCGGCACGCTCCATGCTGATCGAGGGGTCGATGATGCGATCGAGGATCGGCTTGCCGTACTTGGTCTCGCCGATCTGCAGAAAGGGTTTTTCAACAGAGGCGGCAATGTAGTTGCCCTGTGGGTAGATCAGGTAGGCCTCGTGCTCCTGACCCTGGATCTGGCCGCCAAGAATAAATGATGCTTCCATCAATCCAGTCTGCTGTTCGGGCTGGCCTGAAAAATCGCTCTGGATCTGGGCGCTGATCTCGCCGACGTAGCGGGCGATTTCATCGAGATGAGCCAGCGCATTGATGCTGACATCGATATCCGGATTGGCCAGGTCTCGTTCGAGACGCTTGGTGACCGCCTGGGTGGTGGCCAGATTGCCTGCCGAGAGCAAGACCACCACACGGTCCGCAGCGGTATCGAACAAGTGCATCTTGGAATAGATGCTGACATCGTCGACCCCGGCATTGGTGCGTGAGTCCGAGGCGAACACCAACCCGGCGTCGAGTCGTATGGCGACACAGTAGGTCATCGAATTTCAGTCATTTTCCCGGGCCAGGACGGAACCGGATTATACCCTCAACCCTCTCGAATCGAGACTTCCTGGCCGGCTCGCAAACGCTCGTTGCCGCGGATCACCACCCGGTCGCCTTCCTGGATGGGTCCGGAAACCTCGATCCAGTCACCTTCACCAATGCCGGTGGATACCCGAATGCGGCGGGCCAGATTGTCTTCATCGACGATGAAAACGGCAATGCCGTCGCCCCGCAGGACCAGGGCATCGCGCGGCACGGCAAGCACTTCGCGTACATCGGCCGTCGGTACCGTGACCCGCACCGTCTGACCCACCGGGAGGAATTCCTCCAGATCGAGACGCAACTCGAACACGTGGCGGGCCTCGTCACCGACACTGACCGTGGTTCTCACCGGGGCATGCAACTGCTGATCCAGTCCGGCGGTGATCATCAGTTCGTCGCCGGCGCGCACGAATCGGTAATAGTTCAGCGGCGCGCGCGCCACCACTTCCAGGTTCTGCGGGTTGACCATGCGCACCACCCGCTCGCCAACGGCCACCCGCTCACCGGCATTGGCCACGCGCTCGGCCACGACACCGGAAAACGGTGCAGTGATACGGGTGCGATCCAGTTGGTCCTCGAGCTGGTCCAGACGGCTGCTCACCACTTCCAAATCACCGGCCGCAATATCGCGCTCGGAGCGCGTCTGATCGATCTGACTGGCCGCGGCCAGGTTGGTCTCCGCCAGGCGCTGGAAGCGCGCCAGTTCGGCCTCGAGGAAGTTCAGTCGCGCCTCGGCGCGCTTGACCTCGGCGGCCAGCTCACGCGCGCGCAGGCGCAACCCGGTATCCTCGATTTCTGCCACCACGTCTCCGGCCTCGACCTGGGTGCCGACATCGGCCACCCGCACCAGGCGACCATCGACCTCGGCCGACAGAAAGGCGTCCGAGCGCGAGACCACGGTACCGGCCACCTGCATGGTCGGCGCCATCGCCGTGACCCGGGCTTCACTCAACTCAACCGTGGCGGCGCCGCGACCCGGTTGACCAAGGGCCAGTGCCGGAAGCAACAACAGGACCGTCAAGAACAATATTAACCCGGCAGATATGTAGATCGCATTCAGCCGCAGTGTGGCTTTCGGCAGCAAGGCAGCGAAACGCCGCTGTAGCACTCCTACAGCAAGTTTCGATAACGCAGTCTGCCGAAAGCCACACTGCGGCCTGTCA
>SLKT01000085.1 GCA_007134485.1 Wenzhouxiangella sp.
AATGAAAGTGCTTTTTGTCGACCATTCCAAGGTATTTCGCTCGGTCTGGGAGCGCATGATGCTGCATGCCGGCCATGAACCGCTGATTGCCAATGATGGAATGTCCGGGCTGAAAATGTTGCAGGAACAACCCGTCGACTTCGTTTGCGTATCCCTGTCGTTGCCCGATATCGACGGCATTCGCTTCATTCGCCAGGCCCGCACCATGCCGCAAGGCCGCACTGTGCCCATCATTTTACTGTCGTCGGCCCAGGATCAGCGAGTCAGAAAGCGCGCGTTCGAGGCCGGCGCCACCGATGTCTGCGCGAAAACCCGCATCGAGGAATTGTTTCAGCGTGCCGCGCGACTGACCCGGCACATGGAAACCCGGCTGAATGGCCGGGTTCTGTATGTCGAAGACAGCTCGACCGTTGCCACGATCATGATCCGGCTGATTGAAGGCCTTGGCCTGGAAGTCGACCATTTCGTCAGCGCTGCCGAAGCGTTTGAAGTCTTTGATGACAAACGTCATGACCTGGTCATCAGCGATATTCTGGTCGAGGGCGAAATGAGCGGCATCGCCCTGGTCAGTCAATTGCGCCAGACCCACCCGGACAAGACTCGCGTCCCGATTCTGGCGATGTCGGGCATGGACGATGAGATACGGCGAGTCGAGTTGTTCCGACTGGGCATCAATGACTTCATCACCAAGCCGATCATCCACGAAGAGGCAGCCGCGCGCATCTCCAACCTGGTCGTGCAGAAACAACTGTTCGACCAGGTTCAGAAGCAACGTATCCAGCTCTACGAGATGGCCATGACCGATCCATTGACCGGCCTGTACAACCGCAACTCGATGGCCGAGTTCGCCGGCAAGATCACGGCCGCCGCTGAACGTCATGCCATGGATGTCAGCCTGATCATGATCGACCTTGATCATTTCAAGCAGATTAATGATCAACATGGGCATCTGGCCGGCGACCAGGCGCTGGCCGCGGTGGGTGACCTGCTGCTTTCATCCTGCCGAACCGAAGACTTCGCGGTTCGTTTCGGCGGCGAGGAAATCCTGCTGATTCTGCCGCATTGCCAGATCGAAGATGCCGAGAAGCGCGCGCGTGACCTGTGCGACCGAATCGAGCGACTCAAGCCGGCCGGAATCACCGTCACGGCCAGCATGGGTGTCACGGCCCACCAGGCCGAGCAGGACCTGAACCTCGAACACCTGATCCAGACCGCCGACCAGGCCGTCTACCAAGCCAAGCACAATGGTCGCAACCAGGTCGTGACCATGCTGGCCGATCCGCATGAACCCGAAGCGTTCATGCCGCCAGCGGCCAACGGCTGAACATCGCTATCGCTGACAACATCGCATGAATAAAACACGATCGAGCATTCTGCTGCGCAGTTTCTGGATCTCGTTGATCACCGTCATTGTCCTGTTGGCCGCGCTGTGGTTCGGGGGGCGTGGATGGCTGTCGAACTCGGTGATGGATTATTCAGGCCAGCACACGTTGACCGGTCTGGATGCCGAAGTGAATGTGCTGTTCGATGAGCGCGGCATTCCACGCATCTACTCACAGACCGATGCCGATGCCCTGCGCGCACTTGGCTGGCTGCATGCCGGTGAGCGGTTGTTCCAGATGGAACTGCTGCGGCGTGTGGCCCGCGGCGAACTGGCCGAACTGGTTGGCGAAGGTGCGCTGGAAATGGATTTCATGCATCGCTCGCTGGGCTTTGCCCGGCGCGTCGAGGAACAGAGTCCTGAGCTTGCGCCCGAAACCCGCGTGCTGGTCGAGGCCTACGTCGAGGGCATCAACGCATGGATCGCCCAGG
The DNA here is from genome assembly GCA_007134485.1 of Wenzhouxiangella sp. Classification (GTDB taxonomy): domain Bacteria; phylum Pseudomonadota; class Gammaproteobacteria; order Xanthomonadales; family Wenzhouxiangellaceae; genus Wenzhouxiangella. Next base: position 1,813 of record SLKT01000085.1, read on the forward strand.
CCGAACCCTTGCCGCCGGAGTTTGTTCTACTGCGCGAATCACCCCGGCAATGGCAAGTCGATGATGTGCTCACGGTCGCCCACTTCCAGACCTTTTATGTCACCACCCTGGTTCAACGCTTGAGCGAATCATGGCGCGAGATCACCGAGCAGTTCGGATCCGAGGCGGCACAGTGGCTGGGCGGCTTTCACGACTGGATGAAGCCGAGCATCCCGAGCCTGGGCATGGCCGAAGGCTCGAATACCTGGGTTGTCGCCCCGCAGCGCTCGGCCAGCGAGCATGCCCTGCATGCCTCGGACCCGCACCTGGAATACGATGTCGCACCGGGCATGTGGTATGCGGCCGGATTGCACTCCGAGGAAGGGTTGAACGTACTCGGCATCAGCAACCCGGGCATGCCCATGATGGTCATGGGACACAATGGCCGGATCGCCTGGGCGTTGACCGTCGCCCCGGTCGACCTGTTCGAGATCTGGCGTCAACGCCGCAATCCCGAAGACTCACAACTTGCCGAGCTGCCCGATGGCTGGGAACCCATCGAAGTGCGCACTGAAACCTTCCGGGTGCGCGACCGGGAACAACCGATTCAGCAGGATTCTCTCTACACCTCGCGCGGACGCGTTCTCGAAGCCGGCGACGATGAATTGCTGGTCATGCAATGGACCGGGTTCGAGTTGCCCTTATCGGAAATGCTCGACAGCGCACTGGCGATCAACCAGGCCAAGGATTTCGACAGCTTTCGCCAGGCCGCCTCCCGGGTCGGTGGCCTGTCAGTCAACTGGAGCTACTCCGACCAGGCCGGCAACATCGGTTACGTGCAATCCACGGCCGTCCCGAAAAGACGCCACGAAGAGTTCTTCACCACCCTCGACAGCGCCAATCCCGACCATGGCTGGGACGGCTTTCATTCACCCGAGGAGCGGCCTTACGCGCTCAATCCCGATCGCGGCTGGCTGGCCAACGCCAACAACCACGCCGCCGGCGAAGACTGGCCCTACCCCATCCCCGGTTTCTACAAGCACCTGCGCAAACGACGAATCAGCACCCTGCTCGGCGAACAACGCCTGTTCGATGCCGACGACATGCGGGCCTTCCAGCTCGACCGGGTCTCTGATCGCGCCTTGAGCTGGAAAGACCGACTGGCCGATGTCGCCGAACAATCCGGACGGGATCGCGTGGCCGCCGAACTGCGCGACTGGGATGGCAACATGCGCACGGATTCCGAAATGGCCGGGCTGTTTCTGCGCTGGTGGTATTACCTGCCGCGGGCGCTGTTCGATCAACCCGATCAGAATGCATCAACACCGCGCTGGCAAGTCATGGCCAACGTCATGGACGAATGGCTGCACACCCACGAGCGGGTCCCGAGCATTCCTTCCGCCGATTTCGACCAGGCCGCCCTGGAAGCGTTCGAGGATGCGCTCAAGGCCGGGGCCCGGCCGCTTGGCAGCTTCCAGGAGCTGACCATCGCCCACCCCATGGCCCAGTCCGGCCTGCTCGATCGCTGGCTGCGCCTGTCACGCGGACCCATCCCGATGGGCGGCGATGCAGGCTCACTCAATGTCACCTATGTCCAATTCGACCACCGCAGCGCCCGTTCGCGCGCCCGGGCCGGCGCTTCCATGCGCTTCGTGCTGGACTGGGCCGACCCTGATCAGTTCACCCTCAACCTCACCACCGGACAGTCCGGCAATCCGTTGAGTCCGCACTTCGATGATTTTCTGCCCGACTTTGTGTCCGGCACACCGTGGAACGTGCCCTGGACACCGGAGGCGGTCGAGGCCGCCACCGTCAAGCGCCTGCAACTGCAACCTTGATCGGGCCAATCCAATTGCCTTGATGGCAATTGCCAGCGACAATAGGGGGTCCAGCACACGACCCAAACCTGCAACGCCCATAACATGAGAATCCGCAGTCTCCTGATCAGCCTTTTCCTCCTGGCCGGAATCGCCCGGGCGGACAGCCCCGAACTGACCATCGAACGCATCTTCGCAAGCCCGGACCTGTCCGGTCCCTCGCTGCGCCAGGCCGAACTGTCGCCGGCCGGCGACCGGGTGACCTTCGTGCGCGGCCGTGAAGACGATCGCGACCTCATGGACCTGTGGGAATACCATATCGAGGACGACGAAACCCGGCTGCTGGTCGCCGCTGATGAAGTCGTCGAAGACGAAGGCGAACTCTCGGCCGAGGAACAGGCCCGACGTGAACGCGCCCGCATTGCAGCGCTGCGCGGTATTGTCGAGTATCGCTGGTCGACCGATGGCCGCTTCCTGCTGTTTCCCCTGGCCGGCGACATCTACCTGCTCGATATGGCCGATGAACAGCGCGAAGTCCGCCAGTTGACCGACAGCGACGACTTCGACACCGACCCGCAGATCGCTCCGGATGGAGCACACATTGCCTTTGTTCGCGATCGCAACCTGTGGATTGTCAATGTCGAAAGCGGCGAGGAAACCGCCCTGACCGAAGATGGCGATGATGTCATTTCCAACGCCATGGCCGAGTTCATCGCCCAGGAGGAAATGGGACGCGATACCGGTTACTGGTGGTCACCCGATGGCGTGCGCATCGCCTACCTGCGAGTCGACGAAAGCCCGATCGAACCCAGCCTTCGCTTCGAAATCGAGGCCGGCGAGATTCGCATGATCGAGCAACGCTACCCCTACACCGGCACCCCGAACGTTACCTATCGCCTGGGCGTGGTCGATATCACAAGCGGTGACACCCAGTGGCTGGACCTGGGCGATGAACACGACATCTACATCCCGCGCGTCGACTGGCTGCCCGATGGCGACAACCTGAGCTTTCAGCGCCAGAGTCGTGACCAGAAGACCCTGGAATTGATCATTGCCGATCTTGAAGCACAAGACCAGCGCGTGGTGCTCACCGAGCGCGAAGAGACCTGGATCAACCTGCACGATGACCTGCATTTCCTCAGTGAAATGCCAGCCTTCATCTGGTCATCCGAGCGCAACGGCTATCGCCATCTCTACCTGTACGATCTCGACGGCGAAATGATTCGGCAATTGACCGATGGCGAATGGGCGGTCGATGCGATGAAGGGCGTGGACGAGGAACTGGGCATGGTGTTTTTCACCGCCGCCGAAGTCTCGCCACTGGAAAAGCACCTGTATCGTCAATCCCTGGTGACCAGTTCGCCCGAAATCGTGTCCCGAATTTCACGACGCAGTGGCTGGCACAACATCCGCATGGACCGCCAGGCCCGGGTCTATGTCGATACCTACTCCAATCCCGACCAGCCCCCGCAACTGTCATTGCATTCGGCTGACGGCGAACGCATTGCCTGGCTGGTCGAAAACCGCATCACCGGCGACCATCCCTATGTCCCGTTTCGTGACCGGCATCGCCCCACCCGTTTCGGCACCCTGACCGGCCCCGACGAGCAGACACTCCACTATCGGATCATCAAGCCCGCCGGCTTCGATCCGGAAAAACGCTATCCGGCCTTCTATCACATCTACGCCGGCCCGACCCACCGGCTGACCACCAAGAGCTGGGGCCGGCGCACATTGATCGACCAGTACATGGCCCAGCGCGGATACCTGGTATTCAGCCTGGAAAACCGCGGCATCGTGCGCCAGGGCAAGGCCTTTCAGGATGCCGCCTATCTCAAGCTCGGCCGCATTGAAATGAAAGACCAGATGATCGGCATGGACTGGTTGCGAGGCCAGGACTGGGTCGACCCCGACCGCATCGGCATCTTCGGCTGGAGCTATGGCGGCTATGTCGCACTCATGGCGCTGGCCCAGTACCCCGGAGAATTCAACGCCGGCGTCGCCGTCGCCCCGGTCACCGACTGGCGGCTCTACGACACCCATTACACCGAACGCTACATGGGCACGCCCCAGGACCAGCCCGAGGCCTACGACAAGGGCAATGTGCTCACCTACGCCGATCAGATCCAAGACCACCTGCTGCTCATCCACCCCATGGCCGATGACAACGTGCTGTTCACCCACTCCACCATGCTGATGCAAAAGCTCCAGGAAAACGTCATCCCGTTCGACCTGATGACCTATCCCGGTGAAAAACACGCCATCGCCGGCGCCAGTCAGCGCGTGCATGTCTACGAAATGATCAGCCGCTTTCTGGACCGGCATCTCGAGCCGGAATCTGCCGAGCAGACACAATGAGCAACCGGGTCCTCGACCTCTACCAGCGCTTCGAAAAATGGCCGGCCGGTCGCTGGCTGTTCTCGCGTGTGTTCAGCCGCATGGCGCCCTACTTTTCCACCATCGGCGCCACCTTCACCCGACTCGAACCCAACCACTGCGAACTGAAAATCCGCAAGCGCAGAAAGGTCCAGAACCACATCGGCACCGTGCACGTCATCGCCATCTGCAACGGCCTGGAAATGGCCATGGGCGCCCTGGCCGAAGCCAGCATCCCGTCCCACCTGCGCTGGATCCCCAAGGGCATGCAAGTCCAGTATCCGGCCAAGGCCGACACCGACATTCGCATCATCGCCACCACCCGACCCGAAGACTGGCGAGAAGGCGAAGTTCCGGTCGTCGTCAAGGCCCTGCGCGACGACGACACCGTCGTCGTCGAGGGCGCCATCTACCTGCATGTCAGCGTCCGGCCTAAATCAGAATAATGCCGCTGGATTTCGCTCGAGCCCGGCTATTTGATGAACTTTTGAAGATAATTTGACGATTTGGGTAAGCCCTTCCAACAGGGCTGGTCAATGATTTGGCCGACTTGATCAGTCGTGGGCTCACCCACGCCTGGCAAGAACCGACCAGGAGAATGACCGCCCATGACGTACTTTCGCTTCGCACTGCTCTTAAACGCCCTGCCCCTGCTGCTGGTTTTCTCCGAACAGGCCCGGGCCGATGGACTGATCTCGCCC
>SLKT01000046.1 GCA_007134485.1 Wenzhouxiangella sp.
CTACATGGTGGCGTCATGTACGATTGCGACAAGCCCGTACGGTGTGTCTGGAATGTAGGTCGGGGTTACATCCCCGACGGTCGAGGTTGAAACGTTCACCATTGCTTTGGTCTTGCCCCAGCTGCACCGCTGCAGGCACCTTTTCGTGAGGATGATTTTAAGAAAGCCGGCGGCGCGCCAGGCGCAACCGCCGGCACAGGCCCTACTGCCTGCTGTCCATCTGTATGCGCTCGGCCCGGATTTCCTGACAACGTGGGTGGTGCCAGGCTTGCTGAGGGCTCGCGAAAGAATAACTTCTCCCATTTTGGCGCGCCGATCCATCCCGTCTCGCGGCGTTGCTCGTCGCTTACATACCGCAAGTATGCTGCACTCCTCGCGCCTTGCGAGACGGGCGCCTCGACACGCGAAAATGGGAAGTTATTCTTTCGCGAGCCCTAAGGTGACAGGATGCAGACGTATAGATTCCCGGTGCGATCTTGGGGTCTGATCACAATGATCTTTTCGCCGGTACTCTTGAGCGTTGCTTCGCGCGGCTTTTCCACGGGCTGACTCCGGGTTGACTGTTGGTGGGTCACCCAGTTTCCAGAGGATGGCGACAGGTGTTGTCGTCAACTGGAAATTCGTGGCTTCGTGGCCGGTGGGCCGTCACATGGCCGTAGCGGGTGAGCCCCGTGCTGCGACGGGGCAAAAGCTGTTTATCCGAATTTGCGCCGTTTACCTATCGCCTGAGCTCGGGTAGCGACAGTTCGGCCGGATCCAAGGCTGGCGCCAGGCGCACCTCTTCATACCCCAAGCGGGCAGCGATAATGCGGTAATCGAACTCCAGGCTGCAGGTCCGGCCGTCGAGCGCGTTTACGGTGAAGGACGTCCCTGTTTTTTCAGTCACGTACAAGCCGCAGTCGCCTAGCGGCGTAACAAAGACCTGATATGGTTCATTTAAGTTGACAGTCTGAACGAAGGTTGGGTCAATGATGACCACTGCCCGACCGTTGATAAGTTGAGCTGTACCAACATCCTCAAAGAGAACCCGAGGACTCTCTACTGCGTAGAGATGACGCCAACCATAGTCCTGGGTTTGAACAACGGCCGACTTGGTACCGGTAGCGCCAGTGTTGCCGAAGGAATAAACGCCATAGTTGGCAGTAGAGGAAGCGGCGCGGCCGTAAACCCCGAAGCCGGTGGTCGAGCTGGTCTGGCCGTATACGCCATAGGTAGCGCCAGAGGCGCTGCCGGCCAATCCGTATACACCCATGCCTTCACTCCCGTCGGCATAGCCGACGATCCCGAAACCGGATTGAGAAAGAGACTGCCCAGACACGCCCCGATCGCTGCCCTCGGACAATAGACCAATGCTCCCGCCGGACAATTCCAGGCCAGTGCCGGGGCCAGTCCAGGTTCCGCCCCAGTGAAAGGCATAGGGCGGCGGCGTCAGCGCCTGACGAGGGCTAAGCGTGATATACCCGACATCCCCTGGACACTGTACCTCTATTTGCAGCCAGCGTGCCTGGCCAAAGTGCTGGTTGCCGAAGTTGAGATCGGGAATGGTGAACAGTCCGTTGAAGACAGTTACCCCAATGCGGGTCAGTTGAGGTCCAACCTGGTTGCCATCAGAGGCGGCATCGAAGAGGGAAAAACGCAGGTCGCAGCTGTCATGCGCCGGCGCACCGTGCCGGTTCAACAACCCTTGATAGGTAAACGCCTGCGGAACTGACTCAGACCGCAGGCCCAAATCCTGCGCCGCTCCTGTCGTTCCGGCCAATCCTAGCAATAGTCCCAACAGCAACCCTGTACCGAAAAACCATGCCTTGTCCATAATATTAATCCTCAAGCAATATGCAGGAACAGCACGAGTAACCTTTGGGATTACTGATGCTTACCGGATGTCGGAGTGGTAGCGATTCGTATTCATGATGCCACTCTGGCATCTGCGCTATTGTTCAAGAATAGCTCCGGAGTCCTGGCGAAAGCTTGATCTGTGTCAGATGGGGACGTAACTCCAGCGGACGAGGTTGAATCGTTCGCCATTTGCTTGTTCGTGTGCCCTACACCAAAGTCACCCGCCGCGTCGCTTGATCGACTTGTAAACTTGAATCTCTTCAGCCCCGGCCGGAAAAGGCCGGCACCGCCGGACTAGGGTAGGACTCCTCACCATGCGTTTTGCCGCCATCGATTTCGAAACTGCCAACCGCAGCGCTGACAGTGCCTGCGCAGTGGGCGTCGTGATTGCCAGCGATGGTCGTATTGTGCACCGTGAGACACATCTTATTTGCCCGCCGCCCGGTGAGTTCGTGTTCACCTATATCCACGGTCTGGACTGGGACGATGTGTGCGATGCACCTGATTTCGGCCAGGTCTGGTCGGGGCTCAGTCCGCTGCTCGAGGACGTCGATTTTCTGGCTGCCCACAATGCCCCCTTCGACCGGAGGGTGCTGCACGCCTGCTGCTGCGGCCACGGTGTGAGTATCCCGGAACTACCCTTCGAGTGCACCGTGGCGCTGGCACGCCGGGTGTGGGGTATCTACCCCACCAAACTGCCCGACGTATGCCGCCATCTCGGAATCCCCTTGAACCACCACGACGCCGCATCCGACGCCGATGCCTGCGCCCGCATCGTCCTGGCTGCAGAACAAACCGGCTGGCAGCCTTAGCTCACCCTTCAAATCCCGGCCTTGTCCATCATCCCCATCAGCTTGCGGCGTGCCTTGTAGCGGGTACGGATCTCTTGGATCCAGTCGCGGTTTTCGCGGCTGTCGTCCAGTTGGGCCACCTTCTTGATCAGCGGGACGACGTCCTGGTAGCTTTTGGCATCGGCGCCGGGTAGCTCGAAGTCGGCGGCGCGGCGGTACAGGCTGGCCGCCGGTTTGGGATGGTCGGCGGCGACCCGTTCGGCCAGGGTCACGAGGATGCCGTGGTGTGCGGCCTGCGTGGTGGCCAGCTCCAGGGCCTCTTCGAGGGCGTCATCTTCGATCAGGATTCGCAGCCTCCGGCTGACGTCGCGCCGGCCATCGTCCAGTCGACGCTCTCTATTGGCCAGTTCTGCCAGTGCCTGTTGTCGAATCTTCGACCATTGGTCCGCGCTGGCATCCTTGAGCCACCGCCAGGTGTCCAGTCCCGGTTGATGCCGAAAATCCTCCCACAGCAGTTCACGGGCCTCGGCGTCGAGACCGGCGCGCTGGTATTCCTCGGCCACCAGGCGGCGCATCCCGTGCCATTGGGGATGATCCTTGAGACCACGCTCGGCCCAGCTCATGGCGAGTGCGTCGTGGCCGAACTCGCGGCAGGCCTTGATGATCTTCTCGTAGTCGTAGCCCGAGGACAGATCATGCGACAGCACTTCGATCAGAGTGTCGAAATCGCGTTCGCAGCGGGCGATTTCCTCACGCCAGGCCAGTGCGCGAACGTTCTCGTACGGCATCGAGAAGTCCTCGTCGTCGCCGGTGATTCGGGGCACGGCCGCGACGGCCTTGTCCACGCGCCGGATATAGGCTGCCTGCCCCTTGCTGCCCAGGGCGTCCCAGTATCGCTCCAGGGGAAACAGGTTCCAGTCTTCTTCTTTCTTGAGCTTGTGCAGGCTGCCGGCCAAACGGGTGCCGGATACCCCGGCTTTTGCCGCGGCGCGGGAATGGAGTTCGGTAAATTCTTGCATGCGATCACCGATCATGCCGCCGGAGTCGTCGGCGCGCGAATAGATTCGCAACAGCCGCTTGACGACATACTCGGATAGTTCGAAGCATAGTTCCGGGTCACGCTCGAGCAGCGACTCCAGAACATCCAGCGGCGCCAGGAGCCGCAGTGCGTAGTCCTGGCTGCGGCGCCAATCGAGAAATCCACCCGTCCTGAGCAAGGCCGAAAGCGACTTCTTCAGAGTTTTTGGATCGCTGGAAAGCTTGAGTCGCAACTGTTTCTCCAGCCCGGCATCGGACAGGGCGGCCTGATGGAGCCATTCGGCCAAGCGTTCGCGCGGTTGTTTAAGAAGGGCGGTGAGCAGATCGTCCTCGGATTTCGCCGGGTCGTCGTCCGTCTCGGAGTGGATCCAGGCCAGCGCAGCGGCCACCAGGTGTTTGCAGAAGCTGCCATCGGCGGCGGCCGGGCAGGAGCAGGCAAATTGAAGGTCATCGTGTTCCTGTTGCAGCCACAGCCGGTAGCGGTCCGTGCCCTGCGCGGTTGCCTCGAATCCGTCCGCACCCTGCGTCGAGATGCTCACACGACCTTGCTCGAAATACCTATTGCCCCGCCCGAACGCGGCATGACCGGCCAGTTCCTTGATCTGTCTGTGGTCCATCAATTGCTCCGTTCAATCACATGGTCGACGGCATTGGCCAGTGTAGGGTTGGTCGGATTGGACATGGAGCGATGATACAGATGACCGCACACGGAAGCACCCGGCAGGATGGCCAGCAGATAGGCGTAGTGACCACGCCGTCTCCAACCAGGCGCTTGCAACCGAAACTTCTGGCCCATCTGAGTTGACAACCTACTGAGAGATCACACCTGAAGTAAAGTACTCCATTCCTGTACATAGCAGAGAGGATTGCAATGAATGAAGCCACTCAAACGAGCGGTTCATGCCTGTGTGGTGCGGTAACCGCACATGTCGAGTTATCCGGGACCAGGGTTGGCGCCTGCCATTGCAGTATGTGCAGACGCTGGGGTGGAGGACCGTTGCTGGCAGCCGATATCGGAGCTGGTGTGCGGTTTGACGGCGAAGAGCATATCTCCGTTTACGCCTCGTCCGACTGGGCCGAACGGGGTTTTTGCAAGCATTGCGGTACACACCTGTTCTATCGCCTGAAAGACCAGTCTCACTACGCGCTTCCCGTAGGCCTGATCGAGGGTGAGCTGCCGTGGCACTTCGCCGAACAGATCTTCATCGACGAGAAGCCAGTCTGGTTCGAGTTCGCCAACGATACCCACAACATGACCGGCGCCGAAGTATTTGCCAAGTTTGGTGCAGCGGAGGAATAGTACCCGCCCAGTCCGAACACTGCATGGTCGGATTGTGTGAGGTGAATCGGGGATTGTCGCCGTGCTTAAGGCACGATGACGATACGTCCACAAGTCCGGCCTTCTTGCAGGCACTGGATCGCTGCGGGCACCTCTGACAATGGGAAGGTTTTGGCCACGATTGGCGTGAGTGTTCCGGACTCGAGCATGCCGCGCAAGGCTTCCATGGCATCGCGCTTTTCCATGACCTCGAACCACGACTTGTCCAGGTTTCGGTCGAATTGCGCCCAAACCATCAGAGCGAGGAATTGCGGTATACCGCCAAGTGTTTTGCGACCTTTTGCCCCGTAGTGATCGTGACCGATGGTGACCACCAGCCCATCGGGCTTGAGGATGCGTTTGCAGCCGGAAAGCGGCAGGGTGGATGCGACATCGATGATGAGATCGATGCCTTGTTCAAGCTCGGTGACGTCGTCCTGCGTATAGTCGATGACCTTGTCCGCACCCAGCGTTCGCATGTACTCGAGCTTGGTGGTGTGGTCCACGCCGATGACAATAGCGCCGTTGGCCTTGGCCAACTGGATGGCGATGCCGCCCACGCCGCCGGCCGCGCCATTGATCACGATGCGCTGACCCGGCCGTGTCCCGATGTGCTTGCGCAGGTTGACCAGGGCAATAGTCCCGGAGGTCGGTACCGATGCCGCCTGCTCGAAGGTGATGCCTTCGGGTTTGAGCGCCAGGACGTGTTGAGGCACACACACGTATTCGGCGTAAGCGCCGCCATTGACCCACTGAATCCGGTCATGGGTTTCGCCGAACACCGCATCGCCCGGATGGAAGTCGGTCACATCATGCCCCACGGCCGTGACTTCACCGGCCATGTCCAGGCCGGGAATCGGTTGTTTCTGCCTTTTGAGACCCGCGCCCATCAGGCGCATCAGGCGCGGGTAGCCGCTGATGGCATGCCACACGTCAGGATTGACCGAGGCGGCCCGCACCCGCACCAGTACTTCGTCCGGCCTGGGGGTCGGAATTTCGACCTCGCGCAATTGCAGCACCTGATCGGGCGCGCCGTAGCGATCCTGGACGATGGCTCGCATGGTTGTCATTTGAAATTCTTTCGGTCCGAGCCGACTCGCAGACCCATTCTCAGGCGGTCAATTCGATGGTCTGTCATGGCCCGGGCTCCTATGAGATCTTGAAAGGATATGCCACCGAGGCCGGAATTGCCCGTGCCATGAGTCACCCTGGCCGATTGGCTCGCATGTAGGTCGGGGCTACGTCCCCGACGGACGACATATCAAACATCGACACAAATTCGATTTTTACCAATCCACAATCCGAAGGCAGACGCGCGAACAATCCGGTGCGGGGTTGATTCACCGTTGTCCGTCGGGGACGTAGCCCCGACCTACAGTTTTGGTGCCGCTGTCTTGTGGACGAGGTTGAACCCTTTAACATTGCATGGTTCTTATTCTCTGACCTTACTCCTTCCCCAGACATCGGATCTGCGATTTTGATTTCGACTAAAGCCATTCTGGTTATCGTTTATCCGGCCCTGCTCGGGCTCGGAGTGGTCATGCTGCCGGACTCCACCGGGCCGTTCTGGCCGGCCATGTTCTTTCTGATGCTGGCCTTGCCCGTTGGAGTTTTCGGCGCCTATCTCGCGACGCTTAAACGCATTCA
>SLKT01000178.1 GCA_007134485.1 Wenzhouxiangella sp.
CCGGCTGATGCCGAAGGTCCGATCGTCAACGAAGTCACGGTGATTTGTGATATCGACGGCTTCGACAACCAGGTCGGTGATGATGACAGTCACAGCCTCGATCTGATCGATCCCAGCGTGTCACTGACCAAGATCTGTCAGCCAGATCCGGTTGAGGTCGGTGAGGTGATCGAGTGGCTGATCACGGTGACCAACACCGGTGACGTTCAGCTCGACTGCCTGGTCAATGATCCGGAAGCCGGAATCGTGGATGAAGCCCTGGTCTTGCAGCCTGATGATGTCGAAAGTCTGGATGCCAGTCGCATCGTGACTGAAGCTGATCTGCCGCTGATCTCCAATACCGCCAGCGTCATGTGCGATGTCTTTGGCTTTGATAACCAGGTGGAAGACAGCGATACGGCTGACTGTGAGGTCACGCCGGTGGTCGAGGAAATCTGCCGCACGCCCGGATTCTGGGGCACCCATGCCGGTACCGAGCATCCGCGCGCCACCAATCTGACCCAGACGGTGATCGATTACGGCGGACCGCTGTCGGTTTGTGGCACGACCATCGACAATACCGATGTCGGCAACGTCTTCTCGGCCGTCGAAGCGATGTGTGTCCGGATCGAAGGCGTATTGCAACGGCAACTGGCCCGCCAGCTCACGGCGATGGCACTCAATTGTATCGTCAGCGGCGGCGACGCCGAGTGCGCCGGCACCAGCGTTGAGTCACTGTTTGCCGACGCCAACGTAGCTTGCGAGGCGGATGAAAGCAACAGTCAACTGGGCTACTACATCGATCGGGTCGATTGCTTCAACAACGGCGGTCATTTCGACGAAGACAGCGGCGAGTGCTTGATCGATGAAGAGAGCAACTGCCAAATGCTTGAACTCGATGAGGCCACGGATATCTTCGACGGCGTTCGTTCGCTGCCTGGCCCGGCCGGCAGCCCGAGAGCCTGTCGTGATGCCAGCGGCAACGGAATCAAGGTGGTTCCCGCGCCGTAACCGCATGGCAGATCACTGAAAACGGTGATCGTGACAAGAAGAAATGCCCGGGGTGCCGATTGGCGCCCCGGGTTTTCTCCGCTCTGAGGAGATGAAGATAATGAACGATCTGACTCGCTTCCTGCCCATGAGTCTGGTTGCAACGCTGCTGGTCTTACTGCCCATACTGGTCCTGGCTGATGAGTTCCAGGTCAGTAATCTGGATGACAGCGGCCCCGGCTCGCTTCGCCAGGCCATCATCGAGGCCAACACCCTGCCCGGGCCTCATCTGATCCAGTTTCAATTTGACCTGGTCGGCATCATCCTGCTGGACTCCCCCCTGCCCGAGCTGGACGAATCCATGAACATCACCGGGCCGAGCAGCGGCCTGGTCACAATTGACGGCAATGGACTCAACCAGCCCTTCCTGATCGAGGAAGATGCCGTAGTGACGATCAGTCATCTCACCCTCAGCAATGGTCAAGGCGAGCTGGGGGGAGCCATTGTGAACTTCGGTGAGCTGACCCTGGAACACATGTTCATTACCGGCAATAGCGCCGATTTTGGCGGCGGTGGAATCAGCAACGAAGGCCTACTCTTGATCAGCAACAGTACGATCAGCGCCAATAGCGTCGGCGATTCGGGCATCGGCGGCGGGTTGGAAAACTTCGGCGGCAGTGTGCTGATCGTCGATAGCCTGGTTAGTGACAACACAGCGGATTTCGGTGCCGGTATCGACAACTTCGGCCAGATGGAGATCCGGCGCAGCACCTTGCGCAATAATCAGGGCGGGCTCGGTGGTGCGATTGGCAACACCGATGCGTTGCTGATCGTCAACAGCACGCTATCGGGAAACAGCGCTGACTCCGGCGGCGGGATCGACAACTTCGACGGTCAACTGGAGTTGCTGCACGTGACCATCGCAGGCAACTCGGCCGACGAAGGCGGCGGTATCTGGAGTAACGTCGCGTTTACGTCCAAGAATAGCCTGATCGTGACTAGCCTGGACGGCGGAGACTGCGATCTGCAACCGACTTTGCCGCCGTTGGTTCTGGGCAACAACCTGGACAGCGACGGCAGCTGCACCGATTTTCAGTCGACCACCATTGCCGACCTGGACCTGCAGTCGCTGACGGATAACGGCGGCCCAACCCAGACTCATGCACTGGGTAGCGCCAGCGCGGCCGTGAATGCGGCCGACGATTGCACCGCGATCGACGGAACCACCCCGGTCAGCGAAGACCAACGTGGCGTTGAACGCCCACAGGGTGAGCACTGCGATATCGGCGCATTCGAGCTGGAGTCAGACGATGAAGAAGACCTGATTTTTACCGACAGGTTTGAAGGATCGTGATATTGAGGGGCCGGCGAGACCACTTACGGCATGTTGATGTTGTGGGCCTTTATCAGGCGGTAAAGCTGAGCACGTGAAACCTCCAGGTACTGCGCTGCCGCATTGACGCAGCCGCCACTGATCTCCAGGGCGCTTTCAATGGCGCTCCGTTCGGCCGCCAGACGGCGAGATTTGAGTGAGGTCCCATTGGCGCTCCGGGACTCGGTCGCACTGAACTTGACGTTCAAATCTCGGCAGGATAACTCGTGGTGTTTGCAAAGCACCACGGCCTGCTGAATGCTGTTGCGCAGCTCGCGAATGTTCCCCGGCCAGTGGTAGTCCAGGATTGTCGCTATGGCTTCCTCTGTGATCACGTGCCGTCGCAGCCCCAGCTTTCGGCAACACTGTTCGACGAAATGCTCCGCCAGAAGAAGCTTGTCGGGCCCCCGAACACGCAAAGGAGGAGTGTGCAGATGCAAGGGCTTGAGACGGTAATAAAGATCCTCTCGAAAACTGCCCTTGGCCACCGCCTGGTCCAGATCGATATGGGTTGCCGCCAGTACCCGGACATCGGCCTGAATGGACCTGGCCCCGCCAAGGCGTTCGAACCGGCCGTCCTCCAGAAAACGCAGCAACACTGCTTGAACCGAGAGTGGCATGTCGCCGACTTCATCAAGAAACAGAATGCCGCCCTGGGCAGAAGCAATGCGGCCGGCATGGCGTTCGACCGCGCCGGTGAAAGCGCCTTTCTCGTAACCGAACAGCTCGGCCTGGAACAGATCGCTCGGCAATGCCGGACAGTTGACCGCGATAAATGGCCCTGAGGCCCGGGCTGACTGGGCATGCAGCATCCTCGCTGCCAGTTCCTTGCCGGTCCCTGTTTCACCGGTGATCAGAACCGGCAGGTCGGCCATTGCCATCTTGCTGATGTTGCGTTTGAGCTTGCGTATTGGAATGCTGTTCCCGATCAGTTGCTGCCTTGCCGCCGGCTTGGGTACGCTGCGGCATGGCCTGGACCTTAAAGTCATGGCCAGGCCTCCTTCAATGAGGAGTCGACTTTGATCTCTACCCCGTTGGCAAGCTGCCAGGGGACTTCGGCCGGCACCACGATCCGTACCGGGGCCACCCCTTTGCCATCGATGAGCAGGGGAGCATCGGCACCGGGGGGGATAAGTTTCAGCACCAGTTCGCGGGGTTGCTTGAATACATCCGGGTCAAAGTGCACGGGCGTGGCCTGACGTGCGGCCGCGGCCAGTTCGAGCGCGGCTCGCAAGGGGCAACTGGGCCGTGAATGCCCCGGATGACAGGCGCGCAAACCGCTGTCATCCAGCATATCGACGACGAAACGCTCCGGAAGCCGGCCCTGTCGTTCGAATGCACCCAGATCGGTAAATCCGCTGGCAAACCTTGGATCACCGTTGCCCCTCTGATCCCAGATCAGGGAATCGCCCTCGGCGTTTCTGGCCGCTGTATTGAGCCCGAGATTGACCACCGGACTGCCATGGCCGATCGGAAAGACTTTGGTCGGGCCATTGAAGTAACCGGCTGGATCCAGCACTGGATCCTCGGTCAAGAGCGGCACGCCGCAGCCCTGCTGCCAGCCCTGGATCAGATTGTGGCTGGAGTTGTCGCTCAGGCGACCCACGTTGTGACATTCATGGCCGGAATCGCCGGCCAGAATCGAGTTGACCAGGTGCAGGTAGCCGCTGCCCCACAGCGCCGCACCCTTCAGGGCGCGGTTCTGATAGAGCGTGACATTGACCACATGCAGCTCCCCGAAACTGGCCACGGCGCCACCCTGGCTGGCCTGATTCCAGGCCAGCGTCGAGTTGACCAGGTAAACCTCACCCAGATTGGCCACTGCGCCCCCCTGCCCCAGGGCATGATTCTCGAACAGGCTCACGCCTTCCAGGAACAACCGGCCGGCATTCATCACGGCAGCGCCGGTTTCAGCCCGGCCATGGCGCAGCGTGACCCCGCTTAATCTGAGGCTGCCCCCGGGCGAAACTTCGAACAAGCGATGTCTGTCTCTACCGCTGATCGTTGCGCCATAGGCTTTCCACAGAAGCCCTCGAATATAGCCATCGATATGCACATCGCCAACGATTGACGGTAGAGGTTCATTCAGTTCAATGGTTTGTGGCTGACTGAACAGACCGTCGCGATCACCGAAGTCAATCCGCACAGCTTTTTCCGGCTGCTGTGCTGCCTGTTCCAGAGCTAATCGCAAGGTGCCGGGTCCGGAATCGGCATTACTGGACACTGTCAGAAGAAGCATTTCCGCCCGAACCGGAACCACCAGCATGCTGGCTGCCAGCAGCAGCAGCAAGCCCTCCAAGCCCACTCTTTCGATCAATTCACGCAAGAGATTCACGGGCCGCCCCCAGCTGATGAACTCTGTGATATCAAGGTGATCAGCATCTCACCTCCAAGGTCGGGAGACACCTGAATCCGCCGAGTCTGAAATCCCGGTGCGCTGACGGTCATCTGATAATGCTCAGCACCCAGGTTGGCAAAGCTGAAAAAGCCGCTTTGATCCACCCGTACAACGCGACGCGATTTGCTGATTACGTCGAATTCCGAGGCTCGCCACTGGACCACAATCTGCGCCTGCTGCACCGGCTGGTCGGTTTCGTCCACGACTTGCCCCGTCAACCACGCACTGCCCCAGTCCAGCGGAATCTGCATGAAGCGACTTTCGCCGGCGGCCAATTGGATTCCGCCAGCCTCCAGGTACGGGCTGGAATGTGTTTCCAGCCTGAGCGAGCCGCTGCGAACCTCCACCGAAGCAAACTGCCCAAGCTGATCGGTCTGAATAAGGGTAGGGGCCGCCGCACCGGCCTCGAGCTGCCGCAGCCAGATCCCAAACCCAGGTAACGGTCTGCCCTGTGGGTCCACCAACACACCGGAAATCTCGGCAGTGCCGACTCTTTCCAGGCGAACGTCATGAGTGACATGGTCCGTGCCAATCTGCTGAGGTTTCGACACGTAGCGCCGATACTCAGACCCCTCGGGTTCAATCCCCAGCCGATAGTGGTCACCGCTCTCGATCTGCTGAAAATCATACACCCCAAACGCATCGGTCCTGGTGCGATGATTGGCATGCGGTGAGGAGGACGACAACCAGACAAGCGCACCGGCCACGGGCTCGTGTGTCGGCCCGCTGACCCAGCCGGACAGGGATACGGTATCGCTGCGATCAAGCATGACAACATCCAGGTTTACCGCCCCGGAATCATTGCCGAAGATCTCTTCAATACGCTTGCGAAACTCCTGATGGTCAACATGGCGGAACTCGAGCACGGGCGCCGTACCGGCTTTGATCCGCTCAAGCTCTATTCGATAGTGGCCACTCTCGTCGGTGATCACGGTTTGCCGACTACCCAGCGATCGCACGGTCACCTCCGCCAACGGTCTGTGCATCTCGTCTTGCACTTGTCCGTAGACCTCGATCGAGCCTTTGCGCTGAAGGTAGATTTCGGCTGCATTGACACCGGCTCGCACTCGCAGGCGGCCGGCATTGAACTCTTCGTCCTCGGCAACTTCAAGCAGGTACTCATCGTTTGGCATGGACTCGAAGCTGAACATGCCCAGGCGGTCGGTCACGGCTCGGGTCTGCAAAGCACCCGAGATCGATCCGGATCCGGGGCCAAGGCGTTCCGCCGTGACGACCCGGCCAGGCAGCGGTTCACCGCCGTCATCAAGTACGGAACCATGGATGGGTGCGCCTTCTTCATCTTCCGTTCCATTCCCATGATCGTCAGCTTGTCCGGGCGCTGAATCTACTTCAGGCTCACCGGCCAATGCCGCATCGCGCGGTCGGTCCGGCTTCGTTTCTCGGTCGGAAAGCGGTCTGGGTCGATCAGTCCCGGGATGGGTGGAATGGGCCTCTAGCGACGAGTCGGGGAGAATGGCCGATTCATCGGCCGGGGTCGCCGGCTCAGTCTTGGCCAGAAAGCCTGGTCGCCAGTCGCCACTCCAGCCAGAGTCGCCGAGATGAATGCCGGCACCAGCCAAAATCAGTCCAAGCAGGCATGCGAACATGACCGGCCGCGAACGAGACAGGAAGCGCCCGGAATGTCGTTGACTGATTTTTCGCCCGGTTTCGAGTCCCATCAATAACCCCAGTCTCAACTGAGCTGCAGCTTGAGCCCATCGCTGGTAATCCGTGACAGCGCGGGGCTGCTAACGGTTTACGGGCTGCCAACTGGACTGACCTATCCTGACCTTGGTCCAGAAAGACCTAATACAATAATGTGAC
>SLKT01000202.1 GCA_007134485.1 Wenzhouxiangella sp.
TCCTTTTCGAAGATCTCAGCGACCTGGCGACGGGTAAAGTCGTGGTGCTGGGGGCCGGAGTGGGCGATTTTCAGGCTGCCCAGGATGGAGCCCAGGCGACAGGCATCGGCCGGGTCCCAGCCCTTTTCCAGTCCGAACAGCAATCCGGCGCGGAAGGCGTCGCCGCAGCCGGTGGGGTCGGCGATCTTTTCCGGCTTGACGGCCGGGATCATGACCTTGTCGCCATTATGGTGCAGCTCGGAGCCTTCGCCGCCGTGGGTGATGATCAGGCCGCCGTCCAGTCGAGCGCTGATGTCGGCGTGATCCAGGCCGGTTTTCTTCTTGAGCATCTCCCACTCGTAGGAATTGACGGTCAGCCAGTTGGCGTTGTCGATCATCTTTTCCAGCTCTTCGCCGCTGAACATCGGCAGGCCCTGGCCGGGGTCGAAGATGTGCGGGATACCGGCGGCGGCGAACTGGTCGGAGTGGTCGAGCATGGCCTGCTTGCCGTCCGGGGCGACGATACCGAAATTCACCCCCATCTCGCCATTGATGGCCTGGTGATGGTTCTCATTCATGGCGCCGGGGTGAAATGCGGTGATCTGGTTGTCGTCGATGTCGGTGGTGATGTAGGCCTGGGCGGTCCAGAGTTGGTCACAGACGCGGATATGGTCCTGGCTGATGCCGAGCCGGTCGAGATGGCGGGCGTAGTCATCGAAATCGGCGCCGACGCTGGCCATGGGCAGCGGCTTGCCGCCGAGTCTTTTCAGACTGTAGGCAATGTTGCCGGCACAGCCACCGAAATTGCGGTGCAGCTCGGGCACCAGGAAGGCGACGTTGAGCATGTGGGTCTTGTCGGGCAGGATGTGATCCTTGAAGCGCTCAGGGAAGACCATGATGTTGTCGTAGGCCAGCGAGCCGCAAATCAGCACGGACATGAATTGTTTTCCTTTTTTGCGAGTTTGGGTCAATCAACGCGCCATTTTAGCCAACTGCCCCGGGAATGTTGCCGATTGGGCGAAAAAGGTCGAAATAGTGTCCATTGGGTGTTGCCGGGCAAGGCCGGCATTGCTACATTAGGCGGTCTTTTCCCAAAATTGCGGATTACCCCTTTCAAGTCATGTTCAAGCGCTTACGCGGGATCTTTTCCAATGACCTGTCCATTGATCTGGGCACGGCCAATACCCTGATTTTCGTTCGCGGTCAGGGCATCGTTCTCAACGAGCCATCGGTGGTTGCGGTGCGCATGAACCGTGGGCCGGGCGGGCCGCAGGATGTGGCCGCGGTCGGCGCCGAGGCCAAGCAGATGCTCGGGCGCACCCCGGGCAACATTCGCACCACCCGGCCGCTGAAAGACGGTGTGATTGCCGATTTCAACATGACCGAGCAAATGCTCCAGCATTTCATCAAGAAGGTGCATTCGTCGCGTTTCCTGCGTCCCAGCCCGCGTGTGCTTGTATGTGTGCCGTGCTCATCGACCCAGGTCGAGCGCCGGGCGATCAAGGAATCAGCCGAAGGGGCCGGCGCGCGCGAGGTGTTCGTGATCGAGGAGCCCATGGCCGCGGCCATCGGCGCCGGCATTCCCATTCACGAGGCGCGCGGGTCCATGGTGCTGGACATCGGCGGCGGCACCTCCGAAGTGGCCGTGTTGTCGCTCAACGGCATTGTGTATGCCAATTCCGTCCGTCTGGGAGGTGACCATCTTGACGAGGCGATCATCAATTACGTGCGCCGGTCATACGGCACGCTGATTGGCGAGTCGACCGCCGAGCGCATCAAGATGGAGATTGGCTGTGCCTATCCGCAGGAATCGCTTGGCGAAATCCAGATCTCCGGGCGTAATCTGGCCGAGGGTGTGCCGAAGATGATCACTCTCAATAACAACGAGGTGCTTGAAGCACTCTCGGAGGCGCTGACCAGCATTGTCGGCGCGGTCAAGACCGCGCTCGAGCAAACGCCTCCCGAATTGTGCGCTGATGTGGCCGAGACCGGCATCGTGCTGACCGGCGGCGGCGCGTTGCTGCGTGGTCTGGACAAGCTGTTGATGGAAGAGACCGGCCTGCCGGTCATCATTGCCGATGATCCGCTGACCTGTGTCGCACGCGGCGGTGGTCGAGCCCTCGAAATGATGGACGAGAATCGCGGCGATTTCTTCTTTTCCGGCTAGCCGTCGTGGCGGGCCTTGAACACTCCGGGTAGCTCATACCCAGCCGGACTGGCCGGCGACATGGGCGGGCGCATGGCTCGCCTGATGTTCTATATCCTGGCGGCGATGGTCCTGATGACCCTGGACTTCCGCGGCGATTACCTTGACCGGTTTCGCGCACTGAGCGGATACCTGGTCGAGCCGGCCTTCATCGCGATCGAGGCGCCGTTCAAATTCGCAGGTCGGGCCTATGACAACTGGCGTGATCGACACGAACTGCTGGCCGAACGCGATCAACTCCGGCAAAGTCTGCAGGAATCGCGGGCGCGGATCCTGCTGCTGGAGGACCTGGCCCGCGACAATCGCGAGTTGCGTGGATTGCTGGGCGCGGCCGAGCGGGTGGACACCGGCCTGCAAGCCGTCGAATTGCGCCGAATCGATCTCGATCCCTATTCTCACCGGGTGGTGGTCAACCGGGGTGTTCGCGATGGCCTGGACAGCGGTCAGCCGGTGATCGACGCCTCGGGTGTGTTCGGTCAGGTTGATCAGACCCTGCTGCATTCGGCCACGGTGATTCTGATCACCGACCCGGATCATGCACTGCCGGTTCGGGTTGAACGCACTGCCTTGCGCACCATTGCCTATGGCAGCGGTCGAACCGATGAGTTGAGATTGACCGACCTGCCCATGAATGTGGACCTCGAACGTGGCGACCTGCTGATCACCTCGGGCCTGGGGGGACGCTTCCCGTCCGGCTTGCCGGTCGCCGAGATCGTCTCCGTCCGGCGCCCCGAGGGCGAGGCATTCGCCACGGCCCTGGCGCGTCCACTGGCTGGCCTGGAGGGTGCGCGTCATCTCCTGGTGTTGATGCGAGCCGATGGTCTGATCGAGGACGCTGATGACCATCCCGACCACTCGGAGCATGAGATCGAACCGGTCGTAGAGCTGCCGCAGATCGAACCGCAGGAGGAGTCGGAATCATGAGCGGCCGCGATGCGGGACAGGGTCTGTTGCTGCTTTCCCTTGCGCTGGGCTTTGCCATGACCGTGATGCCGTTGCCCGGGGTGATCGAGCCCATGCGGCCCTACTGGGTCGCCTTGATCATCATTTACTGGAATCTCGAAGCCGGCCGCATGCGCCACCTCGGTCAGGCCTTCGTCATCGGATTGCTGCTGGATCTGTTCACCGGTGCGTTGCTCGGACAGCACGCGCTCGGACTGGTGATTCTTGTCTTTCTGCTTGAGCGTTTCCGGGCAAGAATCCGGTTTTTCCCGCCCTGGCAGCAGGCCGCGGCCATTCTGGCCCTGCTTGCAAACGATCGTATCATTCATTCCTGGGTGATCGCTCTGCAGGGTACTGGCTGGCCGTCCTGGACATGGTGGCTGGCGCCGTTGCTGACGGTGATCGTCTGGCCGTTCCTGTTTCTGCTTCTGGATCTGTTGCGGCGTCATCAGCGTCTGGGGCGGTCATGATCGAGCAGCGTTCGGCCACCACCTTGCGTGATGAGCAAGCCGAGCTGGGGCTGATCAGTCGCCGTTTCAGGGTCCTGGTCGTGATCGTGCTGGCGCTGATGCTGGCCCTGGGCTGGCGGTACGGACACCTGCAGCTCGGCGCGCATGAAATGTATGCCGCACGAGCAGACGACAATCGCATTCGACTGCGTGCGTTGGCGCCCAACCGGGGGCTGATCCTCGACCGGAATGGACAGGTCCTGGCCGAGAACCGGCCGGCCTATCGACTGGTGGTCATTCCCGAGCGCACGCACGGACTTGACGAAACGATCGAGCGTCTGTCCAAGCTGGTCGAGATCAGCGCTGACGAGCTCGAGCGTTTCGAGCAGCAACGCATGCGGTCGCGCCGGTTCGAGCCGTTGACCCTGAAGACCAACCTGGATGATGAGCAGGTTGCCCGCCTGGCCATCAATCGTCACCGCCTGCCCGGCGCCGAGGTCGAACCCTACCTGACCCGTCACTATCCGCATGCCGAGCTGTTGTCGCATGTCGTGGGCTACATCGGGCGGATTGACCGAAGCGATCTCGAGCGTCTCGATCGCGATCAGTACCGGGCTACCACGCATGTCGGCAAGACCGGAATCGAACGACGCTATGAGCACTTGCTGCATGGTCAGTCGGGACTGGAGCGAGTTGAAACCAATGCCCGCGGGCGGGTACTGCGGGTTCTCGAGCGCACCGATCCATCCCCGGGCCAGAATCTCATGCTGACGCTGGACCTGGAGTTGCAGAAAAGCGCGGTCGAGGCCCTCGGAGATCGCGCCGGCGCCGTGGTCGTGCTGAATGTCCAGTCCGGAGAAGTCCTGGCCCTGGTCAGCCATCCGGGTTTCGATCCGAATCTGTTCGTGCATGGCATCGGGCATGCCGATTACAACCGCATGCTGCTCGATTTGCGGCGACCGTTGTTCAACCGGTTCCTGTCGGGGGGATACGAGCCGGGCTCGACCATCAAGCCGTTCATTGCCCTGGCCGGCCTGGACGAGGGACTGATCACGCCGTCGACCCGCATATTCTCGCGTGGCTGGTTTCAGCTACCGGGCCACAGTCGCCGCTACCGCGACTGGCGCAGGGGCGGACATGGCTGGGTGGACCTCGAATTGGCCCTGGCCGAGTCGGTCAACGTCTATTTCTATCAGTTGGCGGTCGACCTGGGGATCGACCGCATCTCGCGCCAGTTGGCGCTGTTCGGGTTTGGCCGCGCGACCGGGCTGGATTTGCCCGGCGAAAGCAGCGGCGTGTTGCCGACCCGGACCTGGAAAAGGGCGACATTCGGCGAACCGTGGTACCCGGGCGAGACCGTCATTACCGGTATCGGCCAGGGTTTCACGGTGGTGACGCCGCTGCAGCTTGCCCATGCCACCGCAGCCCTTGCCGGACAAGGCGTGACTGCGCCGCCTTACCTGGTCAGCGCCACCGAGCCGGTGCGAATGGTCGCGCACGGAAAGGAAGTCTGGGAGCCGGTATTCAATGGCCTGGCGGCCGTCATCCATGGCCAGAGCGGAACGGCCAGGGCGATCGCCCGGGAAGTCCCGACGCGTATGGCCGGAAAAACCGGAACCGCCCAGGTGTTCGGGCGTCCAGGCGATGAAGAGGAGGTCGTGGAGCGGGTCGTGGAGTTGCCCGATCATCTGCAAAACCACGCCCTGTTCATCGGTTTCGCGCCGCTCGATGATCCGTCGATCGCCGTCAGTGTGGTCGTCGAGCATGGCGGTGGT
The DNA here is from genome assembly GCA_007134485.1 of Wenzhouxiangella sp. GTDB lineage: Bacteria > Pseudomonadota > Gammaproteobacteria > Xanthomonadales > Wenzhouxiangellaceae > Wenzhouxiangella. The sequence goes on from SLKT01000202.1 coordinate 5,352, forward strand.
GGTGCACGCGAGGCCGCACCGGTGGCCGGCCAGGTCATCAAGCGCGCGATGGAGCTGGGTCATTGAACCGGATGCTGGCGACCAATGCCATGGGCTGGCTGCCCGGCTGGCGGATCGACTGGCTATTGACCGGCTTGCTGCTTGCCTTGATGGTTGCCGGACTTTTTGTACTCTACAGCGCCGCCGAACAGGATATCGGCACGGTCTGGCGCCAGGCCGTTCGGTTGGGGCTGGGCGTGGCTGTCATGCTGGTGCTCGTTCAGGTTCCGCCGCGCCTGCTTCAGCTCTGGGCGCCCTGGCTGTACGTGCTGGCGATGGTGCTGCTCGTGGCGGTACTGCTGTTCGGTGTCGGGCGTGGCGCCCAGCGCTGGCTGGATCTGGGCGTGTTGCGGTTTCAGCCGTCCGAGGCGGCCAAGCTGGCCTTGCCGCTGATGCTGGCGGCCATTCTGGCGCGTCGCCCGTTGCCACCGGGCTGGGTGGATCTGCTTGCCGGTCTGCTGCTGATCGGGCTTCCGGTCGCCCTGATCGTGCTTCAGCCCGACCTGGGCACCGCGGTGCTGGTGGCCGCCAGTGGCCTGTGCATCCTGTTTCTTGCCGGCATGCGCTGGCGCCTGATCCTGGCCATGGGTGCGCTGGTTGCCGTTTGCCTGCCCGTGGTCTGGATCAACCTGCACGCCTATCAGCAGCATCGGGTCCTGACATTCTTCAATCCCGAAAACGATCCGCTGGGGCAGGGCTGGAATATCATCCAGTCGAAGATCGCCGTGGGCTCAGGCGGCTTGACCGGCAAGGGCTGGACCCATGGCAGTCAATCCCACCTGGAGTTTCTGCCCGAACCGCACACCGATTTCATCTTTTCGGTGCTGGCCGAGGAGTTCGGCTTTATCGGCGTGATGGTGGTACTGGGCCTGTATGCCGCGATCGTGCTGCGGGCCATGTTCCTGGCCAGCCAGTGTCGCGACGCTTTCGGCCGGCTGCTGTCCGGAGCACTGGTATTGCTGTTTTTCCTGTACGTGGTGGTCAATGTCGGCATGGTCAGCGGCCTGTTGCCGGTGGTTGGCGTGCCGCTGCCCCTGCTCAGCTACGGCGGCACCTCGGCGGTGACCCTGCTGGCCGGCTTCGGGATCGTGATGGGGTTGTACAGTCGGCGGAGGTTTATGGGGTAAAAGCGGTAAAAGGTGAAAGGTGAAAGGTGAA
>SLKT01000044.1 GCA_007134485.1 Wenzhouxiangella sp.
ATCTTGATGGGATCGTGACCGCCGTGGTCACCGGCGTAACCAATGCCCGAGCGGAAGGTTTCAACACACTGATCCAGAAGCTCAAGCGCGATGCACGGGGATTCCGCAATCGAGACCGGTTCAGAGCAGCGATCTACTTCCATCTAGGTGGTCTTGACCTGTATCCCGATGCAGTCACGAAGTGATGCTACCCACACGATTTAGTGAAGAGCCAAAAGAAGTAGACCGCCGGCCTGGCTAACTTCAATGGTGTGACGAATCTTCTTGAGATGGTCTCAAAAGCCAAATGCAGTCAAATCAGTCATCCAGGGCGCCAACTCACCTTCGACCTTTCCTGGATTGATTTCACAGATGATGGTCATCTTGTGCAGTTCATGTTCCGATGGGCAGGAAAGTCTACCTGCAAACCCTGTAACTATCGGGACATTGCCGTAGAGACGCCGGGACAACAAGACAGTCCGATCCCATTCGATTCAACCAGGTGTGCCGCTAACGCCGGCTGCCGTCGCTGACATGAATGGCCGGTATGTCACAAGGATTCTGTTTGCCAGTAATCCTGTTGGCAAGTGTTGTAAGTCATGTATCGGTGTCGTTACTTATGCCAGATGTGTATTGCAATGGTTCAGGTGCATTATGGAGTCCAGCCCGTAATCAATACCTCGATACATGTCTCAAGCTTATGCACGTCTCGTTTGTTCAATCATGACTTTTCTGTTACTTGCCGCACTCCATGGCCATGCCATTTCGAAGGCGCCGGTCAACTCTGGAGAACAAGCTGAAGAGGGCGGTCGACTGAATGACCAATTGGTATATCAGCCTGAGTACTTTGCATCCGCCAATCCGACTACTGCACACGATATGATCCGGCGGCTGCCTGGATTTCAGATTGACGATGGAGATGTGTTGCGTGGCTTCGGTGTGTCTGTTGGCAATACCTTGATCAATGGCAGCCGACCGGTTTCGAAGTCTGAGCGAGTCTCCGCGCTCCTGCAGCGCATCCCGGCCTCACGCGTGGAATATATCGAATTGATACGGGGCGGTGCGCCCGGCATCGACATGGGTGGACACCCGGTTGTTGCCAATGTCGTGCTGACCGGAGATGCGTTGACCCGACATGCACTCGAGAGCGAGGTCCTGCTGTTCAGAGGCGGACCTCAACTCTATCGCGGCAATTATGATTTCACCAGTTTCAGTGGTGACCAGGAATGGACGCTGCGGCTTGGAACCAACCCGATGTATACGGACTCCAGCGGCCAGGGTCGACTGTTTCAAGTCACACCTGATGGTGAGGTGTTGGCTGACGAGAGCGTGGAGACGCGATTTGATGCCGATTCCTGGCAGGCGCGACTGGGATGGTCTGGCAATGTGGGTGTTGGCGGGTTGGAAGTCGGAATGGGTTATCAGGACAGTCAGTTCGAGCAGACTCGAAGCTTGTCATCAAAACAGGGTGAACGCCGGTTCTTGACTTTGAACGATGGCCGGGAAGGTGACCTTGCCCTGCGTTACGATCGCCCGTTGGCCAATGGCAAGTGGCTGGAGCTTCGGTTCATCCAGGAAATGGCGCGGGACACTGTGATCAGCGAATCAACAGAGTCCGGCCAACATACGCGTTTCGACTCGGATCAGGAATCCGGCGAGTCCATTTTGCGAGGTGTTGTTCGCTGGTTGCCGGCAGCCAATGTCAGCGTTGAGACCGGTGTTGAGGTCGTCTACAACTTCCTTGATGCCGATCAGAGTCTGGAGGTCGACGACCAGCCCGTCGGGCTGCCATTGGCCGATACGCGCGTGACCGAGCGACGGGCCGAGATCACCAACCAGGCGATCTGGCGCTATCGCGATGATCTGACGTTCGAACTGGGCCTCAATCTGGAGCATTCAAACATTCGCCAGACCGGTGAAACCGGTGCCGATCGCTCGTTCTTCTACCCAAAACCCCGCATTGCGGCTATCTGGTCAGCACCAAGAGACAGCCAGCTTCGCCTCAGTTTTCAGCGCGAACTGGGACAGCTCAACTTTTCCGATTTTGCCGCCTCCACGCAGCTTTCCGATGATGAGGTGCTAGGAGGCAATGTCGACTTGCGCCCGCAACAGCGCTGGATCACGGAGCTGGCCTGGGAGAAGCGCTTTGATGGCGATGGCGTGTTGACACTGACCGCCAGGCACGACCACATCGTTGATGCCGTTGATGTCATTCCGCTGGATGATGGACTGACTGCCATCGGCAATATCGGCGATGGTCGCCTGCATCGATTGGCTGCTGACCTGCGCTTTCCACTGGAGCGCTTCGGAATCGATGGCGCGTTTGTACGCCTGGAAGGTCGATATGACCGCACTCGCGTAACTGATCCCACGACTGGAAAGTCCCGCCCGTTATCCAATGTGCGCGAGTTCGAGGGGTGGTTGCGATTCGAGCACGATTTGACCGCTTTACCCTTGACCTGGGGCGTGGCCTATTTGCCCTACTACCGCCAACCGGTCCACCACCCGGACCAGTTTCGATACTTCAGCGTGCGTGATTTCGTGCAGGGCTGGGTTCAGTACCAGTTTTCCGACAGTATCGACATGCGCCTTCAGGTCACGCACATGAGTCAGTTCGAACAGGGCCGTGATCGCTATGCCGATCGCCAGTCACAGGAGATCGCGTTCAATGAACGTCAGTTGATTGATCCCCGCGAGATTTTCGGTTTGCGGTTGCGGGTGAGTCTCTGAAAGATTTCACGTGCAATGGAGTCTCGTCTTTCGAAAGGCACCCACGCCACTCAATGATGGCGCGGGTGCCTGAGCTTCGCTCTTCGGCCGTCTCGGTCATCTATTGCGACGGGTGGCGCAACTGTTCTTCATCGATTGCAAGGCTCAGGTCCTCACTGATGTAGATGAACATGACATAGGCGCCAGAAGTGTTCGATACCGAAAAGTCATCCACTGACTCCCCTGTGAACATGGTTGTTTCCAGTGATTGCCGGTATTGCGGCCAGCCGTGACGAGATAGCACGAACTCAACCGCCAGACTTTCGTTGTCGTCGGAAAAGACCATCGAGAAGCTGTACCAACCGGGTTCGGTGATCTCGTGTTCACCAACAAATAGACCTTCTTCGTTGCGCTCGACCGGCATGAGCAGGTAGCGGAAATTGGGCCATTCCTCGTCGAGCACCTGAAAAGAGTCGGTGTAGCCAAAGCCACTACCTTCCGGCCACGACGGGTCCAGGTAGATATGCAGAGCGCTGGTGAAACCGCCTTCAGGAAAGTGATCTGCGTGGGGTCGAAATGCCGATGCCGGTCCGGCGCCATCGACAAAGATATCGCTGTAAAACTCGTTGCACTCACCATGGCGAACCAGGGCATGGGTGGTGCCGGACAGCGAACGAATGGCTTCGCTGGAATCATCCTGCAACTCCTCGTCGACCTGCTCGATATTGCCACACCAGCCGGTGTGCCCGGAGTCCTTCTGACTGGCCCATCCTTCGGTCCCACTGGCGAAATCCTGGCGCCAGTTTTCAAACGGAGCTTCCGAAGGAGGTTCGCAGTGCGGCGGCAGGGTCACGCCGAGCAAGCGCAAAATAATGCATTCGCCGGACTGGTGTTGTCCCAGCGGCCCATACCCCGAACTTCCTGCGGCACCACCTTCTTCAGCGGCGCTGGCACTAAGCACCAGCATGGCACTGGCTAACACTGTTGCCATGATGCTGATCCAACTCGATGCGAATTTCATGATGTTCTCCTGGATTCGTGTAACCTGAAAAACGGCAGCGAATATCTCGCGCCGCGTTGTTTCAAGCTAGCGGTTGGAAGCGGAAAAAACCTGAGAAAAAGGTGGGGGATAGCTGCCGGGTACCTGCCGGGCGACTGGCAGGGTGGCGCTGAATGAGGCAGAATGAAATCGGAGTTCAAGCCCGATTACGGGGTCGGGGAGCGGGATGAACCGACGCGAAGGTTTCAAGATTGGTCAATGGGAGGTCTGGCCCGAGCGCAATCTCCTGTCAAGTGATGGTGACGAAGTTCAAGTCAGCACACGTACCATGGATGTGCTGTGCCATCTTGCCGAACGCGCTGGCGAGGTGGTTAGCCGAGAGGAATGTAACAAAGCCGTATGGGGTGATGCGGTGGTCACCGACTATGCCCTGACAGGCTGTATCTCCGAACTTCGCCAGGCCTTGGGTGATGATCGGTCGGCGCCACGGTTTATCGAGACCATCCCGAAACGAGGTTACCGCCTGGCCATGCCAGTCGAGCCTGTCGCCGAGGCGGCCAGTTTGCCGGCCGGGCGAGCGGTTCGTTCCCTGCGTCCCTGGATCCTGGCAGTCCTTCTCGTCGCCATGGTTTCGGCAGCGGTCTGGTATGCCCATCAGCCCGATGCCTCGACCCCATTGACTTCCGAGCCCACCCTGGCGGTACTTCCGTTCGCCGCCATCGGAGTGCAATCGGAACTGCCGCTTGCCGAGGGCATTCATCACGACCTGGTCATTCGACTGTCCGAACAGAACAATCTGCGAGTGATTTCGCCGAGATCGGTGCGACGTTACCGTGACACCGAACTGTCGATTTCGGAGATTGCGGCCGAGCTGAGCGTGAACTGGATCGTCGAGGCCACTGTCCAGAAGACTGCACAAGCGTTCCAGGTCAACGTCCAGCTTACCGAAGCGCCTGATGATGCGCTGGCCTGGGGACGCAGATACCACCATCAGCTTTCCGCAGAACAATTATTCGCGGTTCAGGACGAGATCATCGAGGATATCGTGGCGTCGGTTCACCTCCACCTCGGCACCTACGAGCGGCCACGTCCGGGGCGCGCACCGACCGAAGACCTTGAGGCTTACACTCGTTATGTCCAGGCCCGAACCAGCCTGGAAGCTCGCACCGAATCGGCGATGCGTCGGGCCGCCGACCTGTTTCGTGCTGCCATTGAAGCGGATTCGGACTATGCGCTGGCCCTGGTGGGGCTGGCCGACACCCTGACCCTGCTGCATGACTATGGTTATGCCGATGCCGAAGAAGTCCTCGGCGAGGCTCGATCGGCGATCAACCGGGCCCTGGAGCTGGATCCGGATCTGGCCGAAGCCCATGCATCTCTGGGCCTGTATCACGGCACGCGCCGGAGAATGGCCGAAGCGGTGGCGGCGTTGCAGCGAGCGGTGGAGTTGCGCTCCGGTTACGCCGAGGCCCACAACTGGCTGAGCTGGTTCCTCAGTGTGGTGGGTGAGGGCGATTCGGCCCTTGAAAGCGGACGACAGGCGGCGGCGCTTGACCCGATGTCGGCCGAGGCATTGGTCAATCATGCCCTGGGCCACATTGCGACTGGAGAGTACGAACAAGTTCTTGAACCCGCGTCCCGGGCCCGGCAACTCCAGCCCGACTATACCACCGCCCCGCTGTACGAAGCCTGGGCGCTGTATCATCTGGATCGATTCGAGGAAGCCGGGGACCTGCTCGAGGGCTTGCACGCCGAATGGGCCGGCGCGGCAGCCGAGGCCACGCTCGCCCTGGTTCAACTCAGGCTGGACCGCCCCGGCCGCGCCGAAGAACTTCTGGTCGAAATTGCCTCGGGTCAGGATCGTTTTGCCGAGGGACTGGTGCTGGCCGCGATGGGCGAGACCGAGGCTGCCTTTGAGGCCTGGAAACGCATGGATTCCTGGGGCTATGGGCCGGCACTGGTGATGCACCATCTTTTCCCGGAGGTACTCGATCCGCTGCAGGCCGATCCGCGCTTCGAGGCGATGACCGAAGAGATCCGAACGGCCTTTGGATGGAACGACTCGGGCTGATCCACGAAAGATGAATAGAGTTTGTGCCCATAAATCTGGTCATCGTGCCAATCATTTCCATAACATGCATTTCGACCACACCGACAATGTGCTTTACTGGGCTCGTGATGAGATCTTCCAGGATCGTTTCGAAGACGACGGTTGAGCTTGCAGGCCGGCGAGGCCGAAACTGTTGTTGACGGTTGCGACATGGATAGTTCTCCCTTGGGGCATCTCCCTCAGGTCAACGACCCCCAGCCACCCTAACATCGGGATTGACACCTGAGCATAAACGAATCCGGAAATGGCAACCATCTCGGTTACATGCCCCGCTTGGATGCAGGACTCTGGCTTTCCGGGGAACTGATTTGACCTTACTTACCCATGATGATTATCCTGACTCCGGGAAATCGGTTCACTTTCAGCCCGTTAACGGCCCGAAAGTCGCCAGGGAGTCATGAAGTGAAAGCAGTTGTTCAGGTATGCCGCATTGCCGTTTGTCCGGTGTTCTCGATTAGTCTCTTCCTTCTACTCCTGTTTTCATCGACGGCCGGCGCCACTGAATGGACGGTTTCTGGGGCCGTGACCGATTCAGTCGAGGGCCATCCACTGGCTGGCACCATCGAGGTACCCGGAACCGCCATTGATCCGGTCGAGGTCGGTCCGGATGGCCAGTACGCCATCGATCTGCCGGAAAGTCAGCAGTTCGAACTCCAGGTCACCGTGTTGGCCGATGGCTACGACGAAACACTGGTGACCGTCGG
>SLKT01000028.1 GCA_007134485.1 Wenzhouxiangella sp.
AACGGCGGTGGAAACGGCGGTGGAAACGGCGGTGGAAACGGCGGTGGAAACGGCGGTGGAAATGGCGGCGGAAATGGCGGGGGCTAATAGCGACCGGAGCACCGGAAACAGAAACTGAAAAACTATCCCGAATCGGTGACGGACCACTGGTCCGTCACCGCCCTCTTCCCCGGACAAGGGTAAGCGTCTGCGGAGTGTTTGCGGAACCCACGGTCTTGACAACACCCCCTTGTCCGGGGGTTTTTTCGGTACCATGAACCCATCATGGACGATCTTCCAAGTCGCGCCGCCTCATCTCCGGGCGATCATGCCGGTCTGTACCGGCTGCTGGCCGACAACGCCCGCGAGGTGATCTGTCGGCATTCCTTTGATCTGACCTTCCTGTACGCCTCGCCGGCGGCCCTTTGGGTGCTGGGTTATCCAGCCGAACGGCTCACCGGCCAGCGCCTGGATGACCTGGTCCATCCCGACGACCTGGCCGGCCTGGTATCCAACTTTGCCATGGCCGGTGACGGCGGAGATTCCACCTCGACCACGTTTCGCGTCAAAGCGCCCGATGGAAGCTGGCGCTGGTGCGAAGCGCACAGTCGCAAGTGCGCCAATCCCAACAGTGGTGAAGAAGAGATTCATGCCTCCATTCGCGACATTTCCAGGTACAAGCAGATTGAAATAGCGATCGAGCGAGTCGCCAAGGAATGGCGCAGTACGTTCGACTCCGCTCAGGACGCCATCATCATGCTCGATCGGCAAGCACGGGTCATTCGCGTCAACCTGGCCACAACCCGCCTGCTCGATGCCGAGTTTGCGGATCTGCTCGGTCAGCCGTTGAAACTGCTGGTTCGCGACCGCCTTCAACTCGACGACCCATTTGGTATTGATGAAACCTGGAGCCGGACCGGACCCATTCGTCGTGATGTGCAGTTGCCCGACAGCGAGCGCTGGCTGCGTTCGACCCTGGATCCGGTCATGGCCAGCGACGGCAAGCAGGTGACCGGGGCAATTCTGTTTCTGAGCGACATCAGCAAGGAAAAGCAGGCCGAGAACCGGCTGCGCGAGACCCTCGACCACGTGCGCAAGTTGTCATCGCACCTGCACAATGCACGCGAGGAAGAGCGCAAGTCCATCGCCCGCGAGGTGCACGATGAACTCGGCCATGCCCTGACCGCACTGAAGATGGACATCACCTGGCTGGTTCGCAAGGTGGCCGAGCATGATGCCGACCTGTTCGAACGCGCACAGGGCATGAATCAGCTTATTGACCAGACCATTTCCACCGTCCGTCGCATCAGCACGGCCCTGCACCCCCCGGTGCTCGATGACCTCGGCCTGGATGCCGCACTGGACTGGCTGGCGCGCGACTACCAGGATCGCACCGATATCAAGACCCATCTCGAATTGCCCGAACACCCGGAACAAATTCGCTCCAGCAGGGCCAGCGCCGTATTTCGCATTGTCCAGGAAGCCCTCACCAATGTGGCCCGTCATGCCCGGGCCACCCAAGTCGGGATTCACTGGTCACAGGACGACCATCACATCGAAGTCAGCGTTGTCGACAATGGACAAGGCTTCGAGGCCAGACCACATCGCAAGCCAAGTGGCTTCGGATTGCTGAGCATGAGCGAACGGGCCCGCGACATCGGCGGCGAGCTTGAGCTCGAAAGCCAGCCAGGTCAAGGTACCCGCCTGCGACTGACCTTTCCAAGGAAGTCCGGGGCATGATCCGTGTGTTGATCGCCGACGACCACGTGATTGTACGCGAGGGCCTGAAGCGGATCATCGAGGAGGATGATCAAATCACCCTGGTCGCCGAGGCCAGTTCCGGACACCAGGCCGTCACGCTGACGCGCAAGGAGAATCCCGATGTGGTCATTCTCGACATTTCCATGCCGGAACGCAGCGGGCTGGATGCCCTGGCCGATGTGCGAAAAGCCAGGCCCGGGGTCAAGGTGCTGATGTTGAGCATGCACCCGGAAGACCAGTACGCGATCCGCTGCCTGCGCCAAGGCGCCGACGGTTACATGACCAAGGAAAGCGCCCCTGATCTGCTGCTCAACGCCATCCACAAATTGCATGCCGGCGGCAAGTACGTCAGCCCGAGTCTGGCTGAAAGGCTGGCTTTGAGCCTGACCCAGGACGATGATCGCGCTCCGCACGAGACCCTGTCCGAGCGTGAACTGCAGGTTCTGACCCTGATCGGCAATGGCAAGACCGTCTCGGAAATTGCCGAAGAATTGTGCGTCAGCACCAAGACCGTCAGCACCTACCGTACCCGTATCCTGGAAAAGATGAGCATGGACAACAACGCCCAGTTGATGCGATATGCCATCGAGCGCGGGCTGGCCTGAGCACAAGTCTGGTGTCATAGGCTGACCAGGCCCGGCCCCCCCAGGCCGAAAGATGATCTGAATCAAAGTGTCGAACTTGGCAGTGGCCTAAGCTGATTGACCAGTGCTTGAATGGCTACAAGGAGAACACCCATGAGGCAGATCATCCAGGCAATCGCCATTGCAATCCTGCTGTTTTCATGTCCTATTACATGGGCCCAGCAGTCGGAGACGCGCATTCCCGCCGAACTGCTCGAGGCCTACCGAGACCTGGAATCGAGAATCGCCGAGGATCCCGGGCTGCTCGATGAAGTAATCGATACCGGGCGTGAGCGAGCAAGGTTCTGCAACACCTGCCATGGCCCCGATGGGAGTGCGGAGCGCCCCAATTATCCCTCACTGGCGGGTCAGAATGCGGTCTACCTGCTGGATCAATTCGACCAGTTCGCCAGTGGTGAGCGCAAGAAGGAATGGATGAACATGCTGGCCGAACAAATCAGCGTTGAGGAAATGGTCACCCTGTCCATCTACTATTCGCAAATGCCACTGGTCAGTGCGGATTTCGATCCTGAACTGGCCGAACGGGGCAGCATGCCTTACGATCGCTATTGCACCCAGTGCCATGGCAGTGACGGTCTCGGCGGCGAGGGCTATGCCCGCATTGCCGGCCAGCAACCGATTTACATGAAAAGTGTTCTCCGGGAATATCGAAGTGGTGAGACCTCCAGGCGTCCGAGCGAGATGCATGGCATTGTCAGGGCCCTGAGTGACCGTGACATCGAATCCTTGGCCCACCATATTGCCAGCCTGGGCGAAAACCGGTAACTTTCAAGATCCCGACAGAGATGAACCGGACAACCTATTGGCCCGCGTACTGGTCTTGCAACATGTGGCCGCCGAACCGCTCGGTGTTCTCGATCCGATGCTGCGTGCACGAGGGCATCGGGTTCGCTACATCAACTTCGCGCGTGACCCGGAAGCCCGCCCCGATCTGAAGCGCTACCAGGCGATGATCGTGCTGGGCGGTCCCATGCAGGTCGGGGACAGCCGTCGGCATCCCCACCTGCTGACCGAATGCCGGTTGATCGAACAGGCCCTGCATGACGATATTCCAGTGCTGGGAATCTGCCTGGGCGGACAACTGCTGGCCCATGTGCTCGACGCGCGCGTCGGTCCCTGCGAGCCCCCCGAAATCGGCTGGTATGAGCTTCATCCAACCGAGCACACCGATGACGACCCGGTGCTGACCCCGCTGGACAATCCTCACCCGGTTTTTCAATGGCACCACTGGGGTTTCGAGTGTCCGCGAGATGCCGTGCCGGTGGCCACGAGCATTGAAAGCGGCTGCCAGGCATTTCGCACCAATGACAATGCCTGGGGATTCCAATTTCACCTGGAACTCGACCAGCGGCTGATTCATCGCTGGCTGACCCTGCCTTTCTACCGCGAGAACCTCGCCAATTCCGGGCTGCCGAAAACCCCGGATGACATCGAAGCCGATACCCGGCGCCATCTGCCCGACACCCTGGAACTGGCCGATCAGGTATTTTCAGCCTGGCTGGATCAGCTCGAAAGCCCGCGGCAACGCATTATTCTGGCTTCGCGGTAGGCTTTGCCAGGTCACTCGGGCGCACTCCGGCCAGCCCGAGAATCAGGGCATATACGCACGCGCCTGCTGCGATGCCGGTCAACAGCCAGCCCAGTCGCCCGGCCACTCCGGCTGCGATTAGTACATCGCTTTCCGGCATGATCAACCGCACGATTGCCGCCATCACCAGACAGGCCAGCGCGACCTGCGCCATCCGCAACACCGGAACACGCGGGGCCAGCGCCGGGACGCGCAGATTGCGCCACAGCAGGCCCGCGTTCAACCAGGCGGCCAGGCTGGAAGCCAGGGCCAAGCCCACGTGGGCGCCGGGATGGCTGGCCAGGGTGGCAAACAGTCCAGCGGAGAAATCGCCACCGGCCAGATGCCAGATGATCACCAGCACGAAAGCAATATTGAGCACCATGTTCACGGCCAGCGCGGTCACGGCAATGCGCACCGGCGTTCGGGCATCCTGGCGGGAAAAATAGGCCGGCGCCAGGATCTTGACGCCCATGAATGCCGGCAAACCCAGGCAGTAGGCCATCAGCGCCAGCGAGGACATGCGCGCCGCCTCGGGTTCGAAAGCGCCGTACTGAAACAATGTGATGATCACCGGCTCGGCCAGAACCACCAGGCCGACCGCCGATGGCAGCCCGATGACCACCGCCAGCAACAACGCCCACTCAAGAGTTGACCGGAAGCCGGCGCTGTCGGCTGCCGTGTGCAGTCGCGACAGGGTCGGCAGGATGACGGTCGACAGGGCGACACCGAATAATCCGAGCGGGAATTCCATCAATCGATCAGCGTAGTACAACCAGGAAATACTGCCCGCGATCAACAGTGATGCGATCAGCGTATCGAGCAGCAGGCTGACCTGAGCCACGGAGGACCCGAACAGGGTCGGCAGCATCAACTTCATGATGCGCCTGACCCCGGGGTGCTTGAAGTCGGGACGCGGAATCGGCAGCACACCATGGCGGGCCAGGGCCGGCAGCTGCACCCCAAGCTGCAGAATGCCGGCAACCAGCACCCCCCAGGCCAGCGCCATGACCGGTTCTTCAAACCTGGCGCTGAATACGATCGCGGCGACGATCAGCGAAAGATTGAGCAACACCGGGGTCACGGCCGGAAGGGCGAATCGGCCCAGGGTATTGAGAATGCCGCCGGCCAGGGCCGTCAGGGCGATGAACAGCAGGTAGGGAAAGGTGATGCGCAGCATTTCGCTGGCCAGCGCCAGTTGCTCGGGCTGATCGGCGAATCCGGGTGCGAAAATCCGGATCACCCAGCTCGCACCGAGCATTCCCAACCCGGTGATGACCAGCAGCACCGCCAGCAGACAGCCCGCGGTCGCGTCGATCAGCGACTTCAGCGCCGCCTGGTCACCCTTTTCTCGATATTCGGAAAGGACCGGCACGAAGGCCAGCGAGAACGATCCCTCGGCGAACAGGCGACGCAGAAAATTGGGAATCTTGAAGGCGACGAAAAAGGCGTCGGTGGCCGCGGTGGCCCCGAACCATCGCGCCAGAACGACATCTCGGGCGAATCCGAGGATGCGCGAGATCAGGGTCATCGAACCAAAGCTGATGGTCGAACGCAGCAGACTCATTTTTCTTGACTATTGTTGCGAATCATTCGATAATGCCCGGCTTGATATTTTCAACCAGATTCTTCAGGAGTAATTTGTGGCCAACAGCGTTTCTGCCCGCAAGCGGGCCCGTCAGGCCGAACGTCATCGCCAGCATAATGCTTCGTTGCGCTCGCATGTGCGCACCCGAATGAAGCAGGTCTTGCGCGCCATCGAGTCCGGTGACAAGGATGCCGCCGAAAAGGCATACAAGGCTGCAATTCCGGCCATCGACCGTTCCGTTTCCAAGGGCATTATGCACGCCAACAAGGCAGCCCGACACAAGTCCCGCCTGAACCAGCATATCCGGGGCATGGGCGCCTGATAGCATTTTCGCCGCCGATCCCTTCGGTGGCGTTTCCCTCCTTTGCCTGGAATTTGGTCCAGGTCAATTCTGTCGGCCCGGCAATGTCGTAGGCTTGATTTCGGGAGTCATTCATGGGGTAGTGCATGACCTCGAAAAAAATGCTGGTGGGAATCGATGGTTCCCGGCAAGCCCGCAAGGCCTTCGCCCATGCCATGGAGTTGTGCGGCAGCTTCGGTGCTGCCCTGCATGCCGTGGCCGTCATCTACGGGCCGGATATCGAAATGGCCGAGCCGGAAGAACGCGAGCAGTTGATCACCCGCTATCGCCAACGGTTCGACGAAGAACTCGAGCAACTGCGTGAACTATCCAGCGACAAGGGTGTTGAGGTGGAATTCCATGTCCTCGAGGGCCACCCGGTCGAATCCCTGCTTGATTTTTCCTGGCGGGGAGGATTTGACCATATCGTGGTGGGGCATCGCAGAAAGGGCGTGTTCGAACGCTTGCTGATGGGTTCAGTCGCCCGCCAGGTGGTCGACCATGCTCGCTGCAGCGTAACCGTCGTTCGCTAGTGTACCCCGCCTAACACTCTGTAACTTTTAGCGAGTCGGAGAGCGTTTAG
>SLKT01000121.1 GCA_007134485.1 Wenzhouxiangella sp.
GTTGCCCGTCGGCCGTGTCAGGCCGACCTACAGATAGTGTGGTTCGGGCAATGGCACGATGAAACGCCCGCCGCCATCGGTCCACGACTTCTGTTGCCTTGCAATCTCCTCGGCCCAGTTCCACGGCAACAAAAGAATCCGATCCGGACGGTCCTGTTCGATGCGCTGTGGTGAAACCACTTCCAGGTCCGTGCCCGGTATGAAGCGCCCCTGCTTGTGCGGGTTGGCATCGGCCACCCAGGCCAGGGTGGTTGAATCCAGGCCGGCCCAGTTGAGCAGCATGGTGCCCTTGGCCGCGGCTCCGTAGGCGGCCAGTTGCCGCCCGCGTTTTTTCTCGTCTTCAAGAAATTCAATCAGCTCCTGACGAAGCCCATCCAGTGAATCGGCCAGGGTTTTCCAGGCCACGGTATGAAAAAGATCTTCTCGATGTTCTCGCTCGATCAGCGCTTCGGTGGACTCATCCATGCGGGCTTCATGGCGAGCCCGAATGCGCAACGAGCCGCCATGCACCCGCAGTGGTTCGATCGCCTCGATCGCCAGCCCGGCGCGCTTGAACAATTCACTCAGTGAGTTGGCGGTGAAGTAACAATGATGCTCATGGTAGATCGTATCGAAGGCGCGTCCGACCAGCAGCGATCGGCCCCAGGCGACTTCCATGACCACCAGCCCACCGGGCTTGAGCAGGGTACGCACCCCCTCCAGAAAATTCACCGGGTCGGGCACATGGGCCAGCACATTGTTGGCGATTACCACATCGGCCTGCCGACCCGACGCGGCCAACTCTTCGCCCATTGACCGATCGAAAAACCGCTCCAGGGTTTCGATGCCAGCCTCCCGCGCCGCATTCGCCGGCCCGCTGGCCGGGTCGATTCCCAGCACCCCGATACCTTGATCGCGAACGTGTTGCAAAAGATACCCATCATTACTGGCCAGTTCCACCACCATGCTGTCGGCGGACAGGGGCTGGCGCTTGATGATGTCCTCGACCAGCTCGCCGGCGTGCCGGACCAGGTCGGCCGTCACCGAGGAAAAGTAGGGGAAACCCCTACCAAAAAGAATGTCCGGGTCGGGAACCTCGAGCAACTGGAGCAGATGACACTGCCGACACAGGGCCAGTCTTAAAGGATAGCGGGCGGCATGTTGGGCCTCATCGGCACTGGCAACCAGGCCATCGGCCAGCGGTTGCTCGCCCAGGTCGAGGACCAATTCGAGGTCTTCGGAGCGACACACCCGACATTGCGACAGTGTCTCAAGGCCTGACATTGCGTAACTCCCGATCAATCTCACCGCGTTCCATTCGTTCACGCAGATGCGCCACCCGGGCCAGGTCCGGACCCTCGAACTGCTCCGGGGTCAACGGGCGCTGGGCAAACAGTTCAGACAGCTCGTCAACCACGTCCTCGGGTTGGGCGGAAGGTTGCCAATCGTCGAGCAAGTCCGCCAGTTTGCTGCAATCGACCCGGTAGGAGCGCTGGTCGCTGTCCGCCATGCCCTCAACCTGCAAACGGGCCTCGGGCATGGCCATGGCCAGGCGTTCAGCCAGGTCGATAACGCGCAAGTTCAGCGTGTTGAACCCGATATTGAAAACTTGTCCGGACACCTGATCCGCAGGTGCTTCAAGCAGGCCGGAAATGGCGCGCGCCAGATCCCTGACATGCAGCAATGGCCGCCAGGCCTGGCCATCACTTTTCAGACGTATACAGCCGGTGCTCAACGCCCAGGCGATCAGGTTGTTGGTCACCAGGTCGAAGCGTAGCCGCGGAGAGGCGCCGAAAACCGTACCCGGGCGCATGATCACGACTTCGAAATCAGGACTGCAAAGCGCCCGGACCGACTGTTCCATATCCAGCTTGGCCTGGGCATACGGGGTCAGCGGTCCGGTGGCTGAAGTTTCGTTGAGCCATTGCTCTCCACCGCCGCCATACACCGAGCAGCTCGAGGCGACCACGAATCGTCGAACGCCACCTTCGCGGGCGCGCCGGGCCAGGTCAACCACGGCCTGGTGATTGATGGCATGTGTCAGGCCAGGATCCAGTGATCCCAGCGGGTCATTGGATAGCCCGGCCAGGTGGACAATGGCATCGAACTGGCCCAGCGCCTCGACCGGCCAGTCCCGGAAATCGGCGATCGGGCAGGGCGGGCGGTTCGGAAGCGCGGTCACCGAGCAGGCCGAGTACAAGTCGATATCAGCGCCGGTGACCTGCCAGCCCGATTGTTCCAGCACCGGGGTCAGGACGGTGCCGACATACCCAAGGTGGCCGGTGACCAGGACCTTGCCATTCACGATGCCAACCATGGACAACGCCCCTGTTGAATCTCGAGTTCGAGGCGGTCGCGGTCAGCCAGGCTGTCGACTGCCTGCCAATTGCCTTCATGGCAAAAGGCGCGAACCTGATCATCGGCAATCAGGCCGGGCAGGGTCTGATGCTCCCAGGACTCGGATGAATCCTGGATACGATCAAGCACTGCCGATTCCAGCATTGCATACCCGGCATTGATCCAGCGCCGATCGCCCGATTCCTTTTCGCGCAGCTCAAGAATTCGGTCGCCTTCCAGTGTCAGGTAGCCAAACCGCGCCGGCTCGGGCACGGCGGCCAGTGTCGCCAGCCGTCCGTGTTCGCGGTGAACCTCGACCAAGGCCCCCAGGTCCAGATCGCTGACGACATCGCACCAGCACATCAGGAAGCGGGGTTCGGTCAAGGCCTCGCGCAGGTGCAGCAATCGCCCGGCATTTCCGGTGTCCTTGCCGGTATCCACACACTCAAGCTCCAGTCCCCGGTTCTGCGCGTTGATCAGCTCCACCCCACGCATGACCGTCGCCGCCCGCTCACCGACCGCCACCACGATTCGCGAAAATCCATGCCGCTGAAGGTGGGCAGCGATATGGGCAATCAACGGCTGGCCGGCCAGCGCAACCAGCGGCTTGGGCACCGATGCGCCGGACTCGCGCATGCGCCGGCCCTGGCCGCCGGCCATGATCACGGCCTGCATGGCAGACCTCGAGTATTGATGAATATCTTCGCATATGACATCGCGCGGCTACTGTACCCCAATCTCGCCACGCGAATGCGCTCAAACGCAGGCGATGTCCGGACTCAGACCCAGATCATCGAGCATGGCCGAAATTTCCTCCCGGTAGATCGGGTTCATGATGATGACCAGGGCCGGTTGCAGGGACTTGAGGTTTTCAGGGGCAATGATCGGTTGACCGGTACCCGGCATGAAACGTCCCTGGCGATAGGGATTGATATCGACGGCGGCAGTCACCCGGCCTTGCGGATCGACGGCGTGCAGAAACGCCACGCCCTTGGAGCCCGAGCCCCAGATCACGACTTGACCATCGGCCTGGTCGATACGCTCGGTCCATTGCCGGGTGGTGTTATCCAGGCCTTGCCCGGAAAAGATCCGGGGCGCCGGCGGGGCGTCGGGCGGGTCGGTCACGGGCCTGGCGTAGATGCCCAGGTACTGATCATCGAACAGCCATTCGATGCCTGTGGTCACGAACCCGGACCGGGCAAAGGCCTGTTCCAGCGCGGTCGGATCAAAGTAGTTGGTGTGCTCGTAGTAGATGTCCCAGAACGCGCCTTCGTCAAAAATGCGCGCCGCTTCCGGAACCTCGAAAAAGACCTCGCGGATGCCGCCGGCCTGGCAGACTTCGTGAACCGTGGCCAGAAATTCACCGACCGGGCCGATATGCTCCAGAGTGTGCCGGCAGACCAGGTAGTCGGCCTTCAGCCCGATATCGCCACGGTCGAAATAGCGCTGCTCATAGACCACCCGCTTCGAGGCCGATTCCGGGCGTCGCCGGGGATCGTGGGCCGGATCGATGCCGATGCCATGACACTGACCGTGTTCACACAAAAGGGCCAGAAACTCCCCCTTGCCACAACCGACCTCCACGACGGTCTTGCCATTGAGCGACCAGCGTTGTTCCAGTTGCTTGGCAAGGTCTTGGGCGAAGCGGCGAAAGGTCGGAGAAAAACCCTGCGTTTCCTCGTAACCCGGGCTGAAGATCTGTGTCGAAGGATCGAAGTGTCGGTTGAACACCAGTCCGCACTCCGGGCATTGCAACAACTCCAGGTCACGGCGCGCGATTTTCCCGGCCTCCTCGGCACTGGCCGGCATCAGACATGACTGCACGGGCAAACCATGCTGTCGGTACAGCGGCGCATGCGACACGCCGGTGTCACATGCGGGGCAAGGGGTTGTGGCAGGTGGCTGATCCGGGCTCATGGCTCCGCGGATTCTGCCATGACCCGGTCGCGACCGGCGGTCTTGGCGCGATAAAGCGCCTGATCGGCACGCGCCAGGGTAGTGCGCAGGGGTTCCGGCGGGCGGTAGCGGGCCACGCCAATCGAGACCGTGCAATTGACCGGCCCGGCATGCGTTTCGAAGGGTTCGGAGCGTATGGCCTTACGCAGACGCTCGGCGGCATGGCGGGCGCCTTCCAGGTCGGTATCCTGGAGGATGGCCAGAAACTCCTCGCCGCCAAAGCGCCCCATGTCATCCATGGCGGGATCAACCCGCGAAACGGTATCCTCACCGCGCAGCACCTGGTTGGCGCGTCGGGCGAACTCGACGAGCACCTCGTCACCGGCGGCATGACCAAGACGGTCATTGACCTGCTTGAAACGATCCAGGTCCAGCATGGCCAGGCAAAACGCATGCTTGGAGTCCCTGGCGCGGCGTCCGGCCTGCTCCACCGAGTCCAGGATACGTCGACGGTTGGGCAAGCCCGTCAGCTCATCATGTCCGGCCATGAATGTCAGTCGCTCGTTGAGTGTTTGAAGGTCCGCATAGCGTTCATTGAGCTTGCGTCGCAGCCGGCTCACATAAGAGCCGATATAGGCCATCCAGAACATCACCAGGGCGAAAACCGCAAGTTCCAGCAGCCCCAGGTCAATGCAGCGTTCGCAGGTTCCAGTCCACCACTCCGTCACAAAGAGCACCAGGTAACCCCCGACGGCGAACACAGCCACCACGGTATATTGGAGCCGGTTGAGGTGGAACATCCCGAACATCATCGACATGATGAAGATCATCAGCATGATACCGCGTGCGTCCGTGGTTCGGCTGACCACCCACAATGCGACGACAACGGAAAACAGAATCAGTGGCAGGGTCAGGCTGGGATCCTTGAATCGCAGGTTCCAGCCACGCCGAACGGCATAATCACTGAGCAGCATGACGATCGCGATCACCATGATCGTGACTGTGAACTCGACGGCGCTCATATGCAGAAGCCCCAGGCTCCAGGCACAGGCAGCCATGAAAATGGCGACGGCCCAGGACAGCATGGCAAGACGCAAGCGCCTGAGCCGCAGGTTTTGATACTGGATGATCTTGTCGGCCGTGTTCACCTCTTCCATCCATGAATGCAGCCGCACCGCCGAGTCATACTCATCGGCTTGGCGTGCAATGACTCCCTAAATATGGACTCAAATTACCATATTCGTAAGGACGGTTCACGCAATGCTCAGGTCACTTCGACCAACCGTCCATGGCGCGGCAGGTAAAGGACAGCACGGACGTTCGCATCCCCCATCTGCTCGAAAAGCCGCCGGTAGGTGGCCAGTTGGTCCCGGTAGCGTTCGGCTTCCTCATGCAGAAACGTGTCCAGGTCGCCACCCTCGTGGTAGCCGGACTTGTAATCGATGATCCAGCGAACGCCGTCCTCATCAACAAAGGTCCGGTCGATCACGACATGCACCAACTGACCATCGATCAGGCCACTGATCGCCAGTTCACAGGCCGCTTCGCGATGCTTGCCACTAAGAATCCAGCGGCCCGGATCACTGCTTAGGGTCTGCTCAAAGGCCTCGGCAATCACCGGCGCATTCGATTCGGCGGTTTCCCGGTCGGTGCCCAGCGCCATCAGCAGTTTGGGAATGCGTTCACTCAAACGATTCCGCATGCCTGCATCCAGGTTCTCCAGCCCGACACGCCCAACCTGTTCCAGCAAACGATGCAACACGGTGCCGTTGCGCCGCGCCTGAATGCCGACCCAGTTGAATTCGATCTCGGGGCTGCGTTCCCTGGGCGGCAGTTCGGGCTTGTAGGGCAGGGCTTCTCCCAGTTGCGGTTGCCAGCCGGTCGGCACACGGAAAATGCTCTGATCGGGCAGGCTGGTTTCATCCGATGGCGTCACGGCCTCGGGTGATTGCTCCAGTGCTTCGACAAAGTCCTCGCCCACCGTTGGCCACAGATCAGCAAGCAAGCTTCCAGAGGTTGGCTTGATCTCGTCCTTGTCCGGATCCAGGCAGGCCGACAGCACCAGGTGTTGACGGGCACGCGTGGCGGCCACATACAACAGCCGTTGATGCTCGAAGGCATCGCGCTTGTTCTGCTCGCTGCGAATCAACTGGTTAAGCGCCGGATCCTGGGTTTGTTCGGCCGAGCGCAGCGGCGCCAGCAACACTTGTTCCTCGCCTTCATCCGGGGTGAACGGCA
>SLKT01000101.1 GCA_007134485.1 Wenzhouxiangella sp.
GACTACCGACTACCGACCTCCGACCTCCGACCTCCGACCCCTTATCCTTTCACCTTTCACCTTTGTACCTACCTCCCCATGCCTTCCTACCGCATCCAAACCCACCCCCGTGCCCGGCACGTTCGTTTGCGCGTCGATCGTCTGGGGCAGGTGGTGGTGACGGTGCCGCCGGGGTTTGATCGGGGTCGGGTGGCTGCGCTGGTGAGTGAGCGGGGTGAGTGGATACGGCGGGTTCAGGGGCGCTTTCAGCGGGCTCGGGGGGAGCTGGACAATGGGCTGGGTGGGCTTCGGCCCGAGCGGGTCGAGCTGCCGGCCGTGGATGAATGCTGGACGGTGGACTATCAATCCTGCCGGCGCCGGACTGTCGGGTTTCAGGCTGGTGAGGATCGGTTGATGTTCCGCCTGCCACCGGATGATGCCGATTCACTGGACGATCGCATCGCCGAAAAACTGCGCGGCTGGCTGATGGATCGGGCCCGGCAATTGCTCCCCGCCATGGTCGACGACCTGGCCGAAACCTTCGGCTTCCAGCCCGGCCGAATCACCATCCGCAACCAGCGCTCTCGCTGGGGCAGTTGCTCGGCCAATGGCAATCTGTCTCTCAATGCCCGCCTGCTGATGGCCTCGCCGGCTGCGTGCCGCTATGTACTGATCCACGAACTGGTCCACCTGGAACACCCGAATCATTCAAGAGCTTTTTGGCGCCGAGTCGAGCAACTCGATCCAGGTTACCGATCCGCCAGCAAGGAGCTGCGCGACCTCTGGCTCCGGTTGCCGGAATGGGTTGGCTTTTGATCTTGTCTGACCCCTGACCCCTGAATCCTGACCCCTGAGACTCGACACGTGAACCACTCGGTGGGGGTGGATTCAATGTCGTCCGTCGGCCGTGTCAGGCCGACCTACAAGAGTCGCGAGCTGGATCCTGACCTCTCCCACCGTAAACCGTCTCCCGTCTCCCGTCTCCCCGGAATTACGTTAAGCTTCCCCCTGATTCAAGAGGGACGCTCGCCATGAAACTGATCGCCAAGTTGCTCGCCGGAATTTTTCTGGGGATTCTGCTCGGGCTGTTCGCGCCCGACTGGGCGGTAAAGTTGTTGCTGACCTTCAAGGGTCTGTTCGGGCAGTTGCTGTTTTTTACCATCCCGCTGCTGATCCTGTTCTTCATCACCAGCGGGATCGCCGGGCTGCCCAGGGATTCCGGCAAGTTGCTCGGACGCACACTGGGCACGGCCTATCTTTCGACGGTCGTGGCCGGGACATTGGCGTTTCTGATTGCCGCCGCCATTGTGCCGATGCTGTCGGCCGAGGGCTCGGCCACTCCGGTGGCCAACGACACCGTGCTCGAGCCTTTCATCGAGCTCGAGATTCCGCCGCTGCTGGGCATCATGACGGCGCTGGCCACCGCCTTCATTTTCGGTCTGGGCATTGCCGCCACCGGCGCTGAACGGCTCAAGCAGGTGTTCGACGAAGGGCGCGACGTGATCGAAAAGCTGCTGGTGGTGGTCATCATCCCGTTGCTGCCCTTTTACATTGCAGGAGTGTTCGCCGAGCTGGCCGCGGCCGGGACGGTATTCGAGACACTCAAGACCTTCGGTGTGATTCTGGTGTTGTCGATTTCGCTGCACTGGGTGTGGATCATGACGCTGTTCGTGATTGCCGGCCTGCGCGCCGGGGCTTCGCCGTTCAGCCTGGTTCGCAACATGTTGCCGGCCTATTTCACGGCGCTGGGGACCATGTCGAGCGCAGCCACCATTCCCGTCACCCTGCAGTCGACCCGCAACAACGGGGTCAAGGACAAGATCGCCAGTTTCACCGTGCCGCTGTGTGCGACCACCCATCTGGCCGGTTCAACCATCACCATCGTGGCCTGCGCGGTGGCGGTCATGGTGTTGCACGATGCCCTGGCGGTGCCGGGGCTGCTGACGATGTGGCCGTTCATCTTCATGCTCGGCATCGTCATGCTGGCTGCGCCCGGGGTACCCGGCGGGGCAGTGATGTCGGCGGTCGCCTTGCTGTCTTCGATGCTGGGCTTTGGAGAGTCGGCGATTGCCCTGATGATTGCGCTGTACATGGCCCAGGACAGCTTCGGCACGGCCTGTAACGTGACCGGTGATGGCGCCATCGCCGTGCTGGTCGACCAGGCCAGCCAGCACGACACAGTGGCCGAAACCACCTGACCGGACGTAGAATGGGCGTATGAAACCGGGCGCCCGCCTTCAGCTCAAACTGGGCCAGAAACTCAAGCTGGCCCCGCAGTTGCGTCAGGCGATTGCCCTGCTGCAGTTGAACCGAGTCGAACTCAAGGATCACATCAACGAGCTGCTCGAGACCAACCCGCTGCTCGAGCGCGAGGATGAAGGGTTCGACGAGCCGGTCGACGAATCCGGTCGTGAAGATGATCAGTTCGATGAAGACTGGGGCATGGACGATCTGCCCGAGGGATACTCGGTCGCCCGCGAAGCCCCGCGTTATGACGAATTCATCAGTGACCGGGCCGATGAATCGCTGCAACAGCATCTGTTGTGGCAGGCCAATCTGGCCGGCTTCAGTCCGACCGATGAGGCCATCGCCCGCGCGATAATCTATGCGCTGGACGAAGACGGCTACCTGCAGGATGACCTCGACACCCTGCGCGCCTCAATGGCGCCTGAGCATCTGGTCTCTCGCGAGGAAGTCAGGGCGGTACTTGAACGGGTCCAGCACTTCGAGCCGGTCGGGGTCGCCTGCCGGGATTTGCAGGAGTGTTTGCTGGTGCAGCTTCAGGCGCGCTCGGCCAGCACACCGGGGTTGGGTCTTGCCCGCTACATCGTCGAGCATCACATGGACAGCCTGGCCCGGCAGGATTTGCGCCTGCTGGCGCGTACCAGCGGGTTCAACGTCGAAGATGTCCAGACCGCGGTCAACCTGATTCGCTCGCTCAACCCGCATCCGTGCTCTCGCTTCGGATCCGACGATGAAAATTACGTGGTGCCGGATGTCTACGTACATCCGCGCGGCGATCGCTGGCGGGTCAGCCTGAATCCGGACAGCGACCCGGGCCTGCGACTCAATCAGACCTATGCTGATCTGCTGCGCAAGAGTCGTGGTGAAGACAAGAAATATCTGCGCGATCGTCTCCAGGAGGCCCGCTGGCTGATCAGTGGCCTGGAGATGCGCAACCAGACCTTGCTGGCGGTCACCGAGGCCATCGTGGATCGCCAAAACGAGTTCTTCACCCATGGAGAGGTCGCCATGCGGCCCTTGCTGCAGCGCGAAGTCGCCGAGGCGGTCGGTGTGCACGAGTCCACGGTGTCGCGGGCCACGACCCAGAAATATGCGCACACGCCGCGTGGCACCTTCGAGCTCAAGCATTTCTTTTCGGTTGGTGTCTCCGGGCAGGACGGCAACGAGGTCGCGGCAACCGCGGTGCGCGCCCATCTTCGCCGGATGATCGACGAGGAACCCTCCGGCAAGCCGCTGTCGGACCAGGCGCTGGTCGATGCCCTGGCCGTGCGCGGAATCCGCCTGGCGCGCAGGACCGTGGCCAAGTATCGCGAACAACTGGGCATACCCGGATCGGCTCAGCGCCGTCGCGCCCAGCGGATGTGGACCTGATTCCGACTTGTACGGGGCTTGATTGGTATAAGATTGACGCAATGAATATTACTGCATGCCCGCAGAATCCAATTCACCAAGGAGCAATTGAATGCAAATCGAGGTTTCCGGACACAACGTGGATGTGACCCAGGCGCTGCGCGCCTATATTTCCGAAAAATCCGAGCGTTTAGTCCGTCACTTTGACAACCTGATCTCGGCACACTACGTGCTTCGCCTGGAGAAGCTCGAACATACCGCCGAAGGCACGATTTCGGTCGGTGGCCGCACCAATCCGATTCATGCCGATGCCACCGACGAGGACATGTACGCGGCCATCGATGCGCTGATGGACAAGCTCGATCGCCAGGTGCGTCGACACAAGGGCAAGGTGACCGACCATCACCGCGCGGCCCAGGGCGGTTGACGCGAGACCCGGCGATCAGGTCAATTCGACATGCAACTGGCTGACGTTCTCGACGCCGATCGCATCGCCCTGGATCTGGCCGTCTCCAGCAAGAAGTCCCTGCTGGAGAAGGCCTCCAGGATGCTGGCATCGGCCCCTGCGGGCGGTGATGCCCGCGAAATCTTTGAAAGCCTGTGCCAACGCGAGCGCCTGGGTTCGACCGGGCTGGGTCATGGTGTGGCCATTCCACATGGACGCGTTCCCGGTCAGAGCGAGGTGACGGCGGCACTGATTCGCCTGATCACGCCGATCGAGTTCGATGCACCCGACCAGGTCAAGGTCGACCTTTTTTTCGCCATGGCCGTCCCTGATCGCTGTTCAGATGTCTATCTGCGGCTTCTGGCCGACATGGCCGAGCGCCTGGCCGATGCCGAGCAGCGTCAACAGATCCGCGATTCGGAATCACCCGATGCCGTATTGAAACTGTTCATGTCCGATCCGGAATCCGGTTCCCGGGCATGACCAGTCAGATTTCGGCGGCCGAGCTCTTCCAGCATTACGCGGATCGGCTCGCGCTGCGCTGGGTGACCGGCAAGCGCCAGGCGGCCGAGCGCCGGATCAGTGCGATCAACTTCAAGGCGCGACCCTCGTTGGTCGGCTACCTCAACCTGATCCATCCCAACCGTATCCAGATCATCGGCGAAGAAGAGCTCGAGTGGCTTGACGCCCTCGAGGCCAAGGCGCGCTGGGAGACGATTGCGCGCATTGTCGACTTGCAGCCGGCCGCGATCATCGTTGCCTGTGGCCTGGAAGTCGATGACGATCTCGAACAATGGGCGCGCGAATCCGGAACGCCGCTGATGACCTCGCCCCGGCCGGGCTGGGAGCTGGTCAGTTTTCTCGAATACCAGGTCTCGCGTCGCCTGGCCCGGCGCATCACCCTGCATGGCGTGTTCATGGAAATCTTCACGCTCGGAGTGCTGATTACCGGCGAGTCGGGGACCGGCAAGAGCGAGCTGGCTCTGGAATTGCTGACCCGCTCTCATCGCCTGATTGCCGATGATGCCCCGGAGTTCACCCAACTGACGCCCGATATCATCGAGGGCGCCTGCCCGCCGGTGTTGCGTGATTGCCTGGAAGTGCGTGGCCTGGGCATTCTCAATGTGCGTCGCATGTTCGGGGATGCCGCGGTCAAGGCGACCAAGTTCCTGCGCCTGATCATTCATCTCCACGAGCCCAAGGATGAACCGCCGGGTGGTGATCGCCTGAGCGGCAATACCGGCAAGCGGGAGGTGCTCGACCTGGATATTCCCCAGATCAACCTGCCGGTCCTGGCCGGTCGCAACCTGGCGGTCATGGCCGAGGCGGCGGTGCGTGACTACATGCTGCGCATGAAGGGATTTGACGCCGCGGCCGAATTTGCCGAACGACACAGCCGGTTGATGTCCGAGTAAGTGATGAGCAGCATACAGCCCCCGATTCTGATCATCAGCGGCTTGTCCGGCAGCGGCAAGAGTGTCGCCCTGCGTGCGCTCGAGGATCTCGGTTACTACTGTGTCGACAATCTGCCCGGCGGGCTGCTGGCGGACTTGCTCGAAGAGGTTCGCGGCCAGTCGGATCGGTATCCGAAGGTGGCCATCGGAATCGATGCGCGCACCGGGCCCGACGGTCTGGACCGTTTGCGCCGCCTGTTCGATGACACTCGCGCCGAACAAGCCCTGCGCCTGCTGTTCCTCGAGGCCGACCGGCCAATCCTGATACGACGTTTCAGCGAAACCCGGCGTCGTCATCCACTGTCGGCCGATGGCGGGCTGGCCGGCGCGGTGGCCCTCGAGGCCGACATGATGGCGCCGATTCGCGAACGCGCCGATTGGGTCATCAATACCAGTGAAAGCAACATTCACCAGCTTCGCCGCCAGATCTGGCGGACGGTAGGCGATTCGGGCGAGCAGGATTCCCAGTCGATCGTGCTCGAGTCCTTTGCCTTCAAGCATGGCGTTCCGCGCGATGTCGACCTGGTGTTCGATGCGCGTTGTCTGCCCAACCCTCACTGGGAACCCGAGCTCAAGCCGCGCACCGGGCTCGACCCCGAGGTGCGCGCCTATCTCGGCGACAGCGAGCGGGTCAACGCATTCGCCGATGAGTTGCTCGCTTTCATCCAGCGCTGGTCGCCGGCCCTGTTCGAGGACCAGCGCAGCCTGTTGACCATAGCCATTGGCTGCACGGGTGGCCAGCACCGTTCGGTCTACCTGGTCGAACGGCTTGCCGAACACTTGCGCTCCGCGGGCCGTTCGGTTGTGGTCAGTCATCGCGAACTCGAGAAATGACCGGCATCGTTCTGGTCACTCACTCCGGACTGGGCGAGTCGCTTCGTCACCAGGCCGAGGTCATCCTCGGCAAGATGGTGCCGATGACCACGGTGTCGATCAGCTACGGCGCTGATCCGGACCTGGCCCTGGATGAGCTGATCGCCTCGCTTGGCATGGGCCAGGACAGCGGTGGGGTCGTGGTATTGACCGATCTGCCGGGCGCCACACCACATAACCTGGCCCAGAAAGCCGCCGAGGCCCGTGGTGTGCCGGTCATCTCCGGGGTCAATCTGCCGATGCTGCTCAAGGTCATCAATCATGCCGACAAACCGCCCAACGAACTGGCCGCGGTGGCCAGTCTCGGCGGGCACCAGGGCATTCTGAATTCATGATTCGCCGGTCGATCAAGCTGACCAACCGGCTGGGGCTGCATGCGCGGGCGGCCAGCAAGCTGGTGCAGACAGCCTCGGAATTCAAAGCCGAGGTGTGGCTGGAGCACAATGCCCGTCGCATCAATGCCAAGTCCATCATGGGCGTATTGATGCTGGCCGCCCCGTGCGGTACCGAGCTGTCAATGGAAGTGGACGGCCCGGACGAAGGTGAGGCCAGCGAAGCCCTGGTCCGGTTGATCGAAGGACGCTTCGGAGAAGGCGAATGAGCCTGGTCCTGACCGGAATCGGCACCACCAGCGGTATCGTGATCGGGCGCGTTCATCGCCTGACCCCCGGTGAACTTTCATTGCCCGAATATCACCTCGAGCCTGATGCGATCGAAGTTGAAATCGAGCGATTGCATCGAGCGGTGGATCGCGGTCAGCGCTTTCTTCTCGACATGTACGAGAAGGTGACCGGGGAGGGCACCGACACCGCGCGCGAGCTGCTTGAAGCTCATCGCCTGATTCTCAAGGATCCCCTGCTTGCCGATGCGACCTGCAATCGGATCCGCGACGAGCGCATCAATGCCGAATGGGCATTGTTCAAGCAGGCCGAGCAGTTGCTTGCCGAATTCCGGCGCATGGATGATGACTACATCGCCTTGCGACGCGAGGATCTCGAGCAGGCGGTCAACCTGATTCAGCGCGAACTGGCCGAACAGCCGGCTTCGCTGGTCGGTTCGCAGGTGCCCCACCAGCTGGACGCCACGATCATCGTGGCCCCGGAACTGGGACCGGCCGACCTGACCCTGCTGCACCAGCGACGGGTTGCCGGCCTGGTGACCGAGCACGGCGGGCCATGGTCGCACTCGGCCATCCTGGCGCGCAGCCTCGAGATTCCGATGATCGTCGGCATCCATCACGCCCTCGAAATTCTCGAGGAGGGCGAGCCGGTGATTCTGGATGGTCACTATGGCGCATTGCTGGCCAGCGATGACGAGAGCCTGCAGCGTCACTACCAGGACAAGCTGGAGGTGACCCGGCAGCACCGAACCGATTTGCGACGCTACCTTGGGCGTCCATCAAAAACCCGCGATGGTGAAAGCTTCCAGTTGTTCGGCAATGCCGAGCTGCCCCAGGAGTTTCAGCGCTGCAAGGATGACCAGGTCGCTGGAATCGGCCTGATGCGCACCGAGTACCTGTTCCTGGATAATGACTTGCCCGACGAGGAAACCCAGTACCGTGCCTATCGCCAGGCGGTGCGTACCATGGCCGGGTTGCCGGTGACGGTGCGTACCCTGGATGCCGGCAGCGACAAGTTGCCGCCGGCCATGGCCATCGGCCAGGGGCCGAACCCGGCCCTGGGCTTGCGCGGCCTGCGCTTGTCACTGGCCGTGACCGATCTGTTCAGACAGCAGATTCGGGCGATTCTCAGGGCGTCGGTGGATGG
The DNA here is from genome assembly GCA_007134485.1 of Wenzhouxiangella sp. GTDB lineage: Bacteria > Pseudomonadota > Gammaproteobacteria > Xanthomonadales > Wenzhouxiangellaceae > Wenzhouxiangella. Next base: position 8,112 of record SLKT01000101.1, read on the forward strand.
ACCGGTGCAGATCCTGTTGCCGATGCTGACGGGCGTGGGCGAAGTCAAGCTGGCCCGTCGTCTGATCGGGGAATGTCGTGAAGAATTGCGCCGCGCCGGCATCGAGACGGATCCGGGCCTGCCGGTGGGCGGCATGATCGAAACACCGGCGGCGGCGCTGGCGGTGACCCGACTGGCGAGCGAGTTGGACTTCATGTCCATCGGCACCAATGACCTGATCCAGTACGTCCTCGCCATCGACCGTCAGGACGAACTGGTCAGTTACCTGTACGATCCCGCTCATCCGGCCATCCTGGACCTGATCTCGCGCACCGTGGAGGCTGGAAAGGACCACAACATTCCGGTCACGGTGTGCGGTGAACTGGCCGGCGATGAGCAGGCCGTGCGCATGCTCCTGGGCTTGGGCGTGACCCGCTTCAGCATGCCCCCCGGCAGCCTGCCGACGGTCAAGAAAAGCTTGCTCGAAGCCTCGGCCAAAGCGTGCCGCAAAAAAGTCGAAGACTACCTGTCCGGCAACGAAATCGAAACCAGCGAAAAACTGCTCGAATCCCTGATGCGAGACGAAAGCGCCTAACCGTCTTCCCTCTCCCGTCTTCCGTCTCCCGTCTCCCCAGTCGCGCCCACGCGCGACTTCAACCCATCACTGACATGCGGCGCGATGGCGTGGCGCAGCGGGGTAATCAGCTTGAAAGGCGCGGCGATGACGTGACCTGAATCCAGCCAATTCTCTCCGCCGCCAATATCCATGACCACGCCGCCGGCTTCCTGCACCATCAGCGCCCCGGCGGCCACGTCCCAGGGTTTCAGGCCCAGCTCGAAATATCCATCCATGCGACCGCAGGCCACGTAAGCCAGGTCCAGCGATGCGGTGCCGGCCCGACGGATGTCCTCGACCTTCTCGAACACCGCCTGAAACATGCCATGGTAGGCGTCCATCAGCCGACGCCTGCGAAACGGAAAGGCGGTTGCGATCAACGCGCCGGACAGGTCCTTGCGACCGGAAACCCGAATCCGCTGGCTGTTGAGAAACGCGCCTTCTCCGCGACTGGCGGTAAACATCTCCTGGCGCAACGGATCATAGATGACCCCGTGCTCGATACGCCCGCGAATCTGCAGCGCGATGGAGACCGAATAATGCGGAATGCCGTGCAGGTAATTGCTGGTGCCATCGAGCGGGTCGACGATCCAGACATACTCGCTGTCACCGCTCTTGCCGGTTTCCTCGCCCAGGAAGGCATGCTGGCGATGGTGTTTGAGAATGTAGTCGCGAATGGTCTGCTCGCAGGCCCGGTCGACCTCCGAGACATAATCATGGCGGGCCTTGCGCTCGACCGGAATGCTTTCCAGCCGCTGCCGGAACTTCAGCATCAGCCCACCCGCCTGACGGGCCGCTTCGCTGGCGATGTTGATGTAGGGGTTGGGCACTGGGGGAGGTTCAAGGCTCAAGGTACAAGGTGCAAGGATAAAGGAAAAGAAGGGTCAATGGGCTAAAGGGCAAAAGGGCAAAAGGGTTAAGGGGTTAAGAGGTTTATTCCTTGAGCCTTGAGCCTTGTTCCTTGGGCCTTTTCCGGAAACCGGAAACCGTTCCACCCGTTGCCGTAGAATCCCAACAATGCACTCCCCTTTCCAAAAAACCCGCATCGTCCTGGTCGGCACCACCCATCCGGGCAACATTGGCGCCACGGCGCGGGCGATGAAGGTGATGGGACTGGAGCGGCTTTACCTGGTGGCCCCGCAGGCGAAGTTTCCCAGTGCCCAGGCCACGGCGCTGGCGACCAGTGCTGATGACTTGCTCAAGCAGGCGGTGGTGACCGAGACCCTGACCGAGGCGATCGGGGATTGCCGGCTGGTGCTGGGCACGACTGCGCGTTTGCGCTCGCTGCCGTTGCCGGTCATGGATCCGCGGGTGGCTGCCGGTCAGGCGCTCAGCGAGGGTCAGGCCCACGAGGTGGCTTTTGTGTTCGGGCGTGAAAACAGCGGGCTGACCAACGAGGAAACCCGGCTGTGTCACTACCTGGTCAATATCCCGACCAGCAAGGAATACCACTCGCTCAACCTGGCCCAGGCCGTCCAGGTGGTGACCTATGAGTTGCACATGGCCATGCTCGATGAACAACCGGGGCTGGTCGAGCCGCCGGACTGGCAACCCGAGCCGATCGAGCGGGTGGAGTTCTTCATCGAACGTCTGGAAAAGACTCTGCTCGAGATCGGTTTTCTCAACCCCGATCAGCCCAAGCGCTTGATGCAACGATTGCGGCGATTGTTCCAGCGGGCGCGTCCGGACGAAAACGAGCTCAATATTCTCAACGGCATTCTGTCGGCGACCCGGGAGGCGGCGCATGGCCGAAAAACCGACCACGGGTGACGAGCCTCGCGAAGATCGTTTCGAGCGGGTCTGGCAAGTGATCGAAGGCATTCCGTCCGGTTGTGTGCTCAATTACGGCAAGGTCGCTCGCCTGGCCGGCTATCCCGGCAAGGCGCGCATGGTCGGCATGGCGCTGGCCAGTGCTCCGAAGAAGCGACAGTTGCCGTGGCACCGGGTGGTCAACGCCCAGGGCAGGATCAGCTTTCCCGAGGGCAGTGCCAAGGCCAGGGCGCAGCGTAAACGGCTGGAGTCCGAAGGCGTGGAGTTCGAGGATGGCGCCATCGACCTGGAGCGCTTCAGCCCGGAACGCGCCCTTGACCGGATGTTGTGGGGCCCCTGAGGCGGGGCCAAGCTGTATGGCTGCCTGATGATGTCGTGGTTCAGAAACCGGCGTCTGCGCCGGGCCCGACCGGACCGGCAGGCGTTTGCCGCGGTGGTGGCCGATTTTCCGGCGCTGGCACGCTTGAATCGAACTCAGCGCGAGCGACTGTTCGAGCGAACCACCGAAATCCTGGCCGACAAGGACTTTCAGGGCGCCGGGGGACTGGAGTTGTCGGCCGATGATGTGCTCGTGGTGGCCGTCATGGCGGCCTTGCCGGTGCTCGATCTGGGCGTGAACTGCTACCGCGGCTTTCATACTTTCATCATTTACCCGGCCGAATTCCAGGCCGACTTCGAAGAGGTCGATGAAGATGGCGTGGTCCATCGTGGTCGCGACCTGCGCGCGGGAGAGGCCTGGGCCTGGGGTCCGGTTGTCCTCGGGCTCGATGAGGTCATGGCTTCCGGTCGCGGTCAGGGCTATAACGTCGTCGTCCACGAGTTGGCCCACCAGATCGATCAGCTCAACGGCGACATGGATGGTTTTCCGCCGCTGCACTCGGGCATGGATGCGCAACGCTGGGCCGACGTGTTCAATCGCTCCTATGAACGCCTGTGCCAGGAACTCGAAGACGGCCTCGAGCCGTCGCTGGATCCGTATGCCGCCGAATCACCGGCCGAGTTTTTCGCCGTGGCCAGCGAATTTCATTTCGATGTGCCCGAATGGCTGGCCGAGCATCATCCCGAACTGCATGAGCAGTTGCGGTGCTTTTATCACCCCGAAAGGTGAATCAATCTCGGGTCCGGTTTTGACGGGGAAAACCCGGTAAAATCGCGCGACTGCCCATGCGACTGATCAGACACATCTCGCCGAACGCGGCGCGTTGGCCGGCTACTGCGCTGGCCATCGGCAACTTCGACGGCCTGCACCGGGGGCACCAGGCCCTGGTTCGGGCGGTATGCTCGCGTTCCGATGAACTGTCGCCGGCGCTGATGTGTTTCGAGCCGTTGCCGGCCAGCTACTTCCGGCCCGATCGACCGGTCCGGCGCCTGCTCAACGTGCGCGACAAGATCAATCTGTGCCGGAGCTACGGGCTTGACCTGATGTTCATGCTACGGTTCAATGCCCGATTCGCCGCCCAGGATCCGCGCGAGTTCGTCGAGAAGGTTGTGGTCAATGGTGCACGCGCGCGGCACGTGGTCGTTGGTCGTGATTTTCGTTTCGGTGCCCGGGCGGCCGGTGATGTCGAGCTGCTCGAGCAACTCGGCCGAGAATTGCAGTTTTCCGTGCAGGTGATTGAAGAGGTTTCCGTCGACGGGCAGCGCGTGTCCTCGTCGTTGTTGCGAACGGTGATCGGTGCGGGCGACCTGGCCGGCGCCCGGCAGCTGCTGGGTCGCAATTACCAGATTTCCGGACGGGTACTGCGCGGCCATCAACTGGGAAGAGAGCTGGGCTTTCCGACCATCAACCTGCGTCCGCCCGAGCCCCCGGCCGCGACCGGGGTGTTCGCGGTCAAGGTGACCGGCGCCGGGCTCGATCGTCATCCCGGGGTGGCCAGTCTCGGCATTCGCCCGACCGTGGCCGGTCGCAACTGGCTGCTGGAAGTGCACCTGTTCGATTACGATGGCAACCTGTACGGTAAGCACTTGAGCGTGGAATTCATCGAACACCTGCGCCCGGAAGAAAAATTCGAAGACCTCGACAGCATGAAGATCCAGATGAAAAAAGACGCCCGACAGGCAAGAGACCTCTTGAGACACCCTGACCACTGACCACCGACCACCGACCCCACCCATGGACTACAAAGACACCATCAACCTGCCCCGCACCGACTTCCCGATGAAGGCCTCGCTGGCCAATCGGGAGCCGCAAATGCTCGAGCGCTGGTACGCCGACGGGCTCTACGAGAAGATCCAGGACGCCACGGCCGAGCGCCCGGTGTTCATTCTTCATGATGGTCCTCCGTACGCCAATGGCGACATACACATCGGTCATGCCGTCAACAAGATTCTCAAGGACTTCGTGGTTCGCTCGGCGCTGGTGGCCGGTTACCGGGCGCCATACATCCCGGGTTGGGATTGCCACGGACTGCCCATCGAGCTGCAGGTCGAAAAGAAGGTCGGCAAGGTCGGTCACAAGATCGAAGCGGCGCCCTTTCGCCAGAAATGTCGCGAGTATGCCGACAAGCAGATCGATAACCAGCGCCAGGACTTCAAGCGACTGGGTGGGCTGGGCGACTGGGACCGGCCATACGCCACGCGCGATTTCAGCTACGAGGCCGACATGCTGCGTGCACTGGCGAAAATCGTCGAGCGTGGGCATCTCAAGCGTGGCGTCAAGCCGGTGCACTGGTGTTTCGATTGTGGCTCGGCGCTGGCCGAGGCCGAGATCGAGTACCAGGACAAGACTTCAGTGGCCGTCGATGTGCTGTTTCCGGCTGCCGATCCGCTGGAGCTGGCCAGATTGTTCGGACAGGATCATCTCTCCGATCAGGCCGGGGTGGTCATCTGGACGACCACGCCCTGGACGCTGCCGGCCAACCAGGCGGTGTGTCTCAACGCTGAGCTGGAATACGATCTGGTGCGCGGCGAGCGTGACGGTGTGCGGCGCGAGATCGTGGTGGCCAGCCTGCTGCGCGAAGCGGTGTGCGAGCGGATCGGGCTGGACAATATCGAGATCCTTGGCAGCGTGGAAGGCCAGACCCTGGAGCATCTGAAACTCGCGCACCCGTTCAATGACTACCAGGTGCCGGTCATTCTCGGTGAGCACGTGACCACCGAAACCGGCACCGGTGCGGTGCATACCGCGCCCGGTCACGGCCAGGAAGACTTCGATATCGGCCAGGCCTACGATCTGCCGGTGGTCAATCCGGTCGATGGACGCGGCCTGTTCGTGGACGACACCCCGGTGGTCGGTGGCGAGCATGTCTGGAAGGCCAATCGGCAACTGGTCGAGCACATGAAGGTCAACGGCACCCTGCTGGCCGCCGAGGATTTCGGACACAGCTATCCGCACTGCTGGCGCCACAAGACACCGACTGCATTCAGGACGACCCCGCAGTGGTTCATTTCCATGGACCAGGCCGGCTTGCGCGAACAGGCGCTCAGGGCCATTGACCAGGTCCGCTGGGTCCCCGACTGGGGTCAGGCGCGCATTCGCGGCATGATCGAATCACGCCCGGACTGGTGCATTTCCCGGCAGCGCACCTGGGGCGTGCCACTGGGCTTTTTCATTGATCGGGAAAACCACGAACCGCATCCGGAAACCGCCGGGATACTCGGTCGACTGGCCGATATCGTCGCCGAGGAAGGCGTGGATGCCTGGTATCAGGACAACATTGCCGAGCGCCTGGGCGTCGATCCCGAGCGCTACGAGCCGGTGGCCGACATTCTCGATGTCTGGTTCGACTCCGGGGTCACCCACTATTGCGTGCTGGACCAACGTGATGAACTGACCCGGCCGGCCGATCTGTACCTGGAAGGTTCCGATCAGCATCGCGGCTGGTTCCAGTCCTCGCTGTTGACCTCGGTGGCCATGCACGGCCAGGCGCCGTATCGGCAAGTGCTGACCCATGGTTTCACGGTCGATGCCGAGGGCCGCAAGATGTCGAAGTCGCAGGGCAATGTGGTCGCCCCGCAACAGGTCATGAAGACCCTGGGCGCCGATATCCTCAGGCTGTGGGTGGCGGCGGCCGACTACCGCCAGGAAATGAACGTTTCCGACGAGATTCTCAAGCGGGTCGCGGACGCCTATCGCCGCATTCGCAATACCGCGCGTTTTCTGCTCGGCAACCTCAACGGGTTCGATCCCGAAAAGCATCGGGTGGCCAACGATGAACTGCTGCCGCTGGACCGTCATGCCGTCGACATGGCCGCCACACTGCAGGCCGAGATCGTCGATGCCTACTCCAACTACCGGTTTCTGAATATCTATCAGCGCCTGCATCACTTCTGCAGCCTGGACATGGGCGCCTACTACCTGGATATCATCAAGGACCGCCTCTACACGCTGCCGGAGGATCACCCGGCAAGGCGTTCGGCCCAGACTGCCATGTACCACATCGTCGAGGCGCTGGCGCGCTGGCTGGCGCCGATCTGCTGCTTTACCGCCGAGGAAATCTGGGCCGAAATTCCGGGTGAACGTCCCGAGTCGGTGATGATGGCGACCTGGTACGAAGGGCTGAGTGAGACCGATGCCGACACCCGGGCCTTCTGGAAGCGCCTGCGTGGCGCGCGTGAAGTGGTCGGCCCGTGCCTGGAGGAATTGCGTCGCGCCAAGGCCATCGGCTCGTCGCTGGCTGCGGAAATCACCCTGGAAGCGGCCGGACAGTTGGGCGAGGACCTGGCCGAGGTCGGCGACGAATTGCGCTTTTTCTTCATCTCTTCGGATGTGCGTCTGGGTACCGTGGAACAGGCCAAGGAGCGCTCCAGCGTCGAAGGCGATGCGCTGCGCATTGCGGTGGGCGCCACCGATCATGCCAAGTGCGTGCGTTGCTGGCACCATCGTGACTCGGTCGGCAGTGACCCGGAACATCCCGAGATCTGTCACCGTTGTGTGGTCAATGTGACCAGCGACGGCGAAACCCGGCGCTGGTGCTGAAGATGATATCGATGGGGTTGCCGCGTTACCTGATGTGGCTGGGACTGGCCGCCATCCTGGTATTGCTGGATTTCTGGACCAAGCACCTGGCCAGTCAGAATCTGGTCCTGTATCGCCCGGTCGAGATTACCGGCTGGCTGAATCTGACCCTGGCGCACAACGAGGGTGCGGCCTTCAGTTTCCTGGCCGGGGCCGGGGGCTGGCAGCGCTGGTTCTTCAGCGCAGTGGCGATCATCATCAGTGTTGTCCTGATGGTCTGGCTGTGGCGCCTGCCCAACCGGTCTCGCCTGTTGCCGGTGGCGATCAGCCTGGTGCTGGGCGGGGCGATCGGCAACCTGATCGATCGCATCCGGCATGGTTACGTGGTCGATTTCATCGATGTGCACTGGGCCGGTTGGCATTGGCCGGCATTCAACGTGGCCGACAGCGTGATCGTCATCGGGGTGATTCTGTTGCTGGTCGAGGGTTTTATTCCGCGACGCGGTCCGGAGCCGCCGAGGCTGTGAGTCGCGTTGAGATCCTTGTGGTCGGATCCGGCCTGGGCGGTTTGGCAAGTGCTTTTGCCCTGCGCCGGGCCGGTCATCAGGTCGCACTGGTCGATGCCGGAGATGAAGGCGATACCGGCGTGGCCGCCGTGCCGCCCTGGCAGATGCCGGCATCCATCGAGCGCATGGCTCGATATTCGGGAAAGCTGTTGCCGGAGCTGGTTGCCGAACTGGGTCAGGCCACCGGAGTTGACTGCGAGATTCACGAAAGCGCCTTGTTGCTGATTGGCGAGCAGCTCGAAGAAGCGGCTGAATGGCTGGAGCAACATCAACATGAGTTTTCTCGTGGGTCGGTGTCCGAATTCGAGCCGGGCCTGGCCGGTGGAGACGGAAACGCCGTGCAGGTGCGGATTCCCCACCGCGTGCGTCCATCGAGGCTGGCGCGCGCGCTGGCATTTGCCCTGCCGCAATCCGGTGTGTCCATCATTCGTGACTCCAGTGTCCGGCGTCTGGATGTGGCCGGCAATATCGTGCTTGGTGCGGAGCTGAGCGACGGTCGCCGTGTTCGATCCGAGTCCGTGGTGCTGGCGGCCGGAGCACGAACCAATCCGTTGCTATTCGATTCCGGGCTTGAACGATTGAGCGTGGATCCTTTTCAGACCACGCACCTGTTGTTCAATCCGGGTCAGCGTCTGATCGGCCAGGTGATCCATTGCGGCGATTGCTGCCTGGCCCCGCTGGCCGACGGCCGTTTGATGGCAGTCGATCTGACTGCTGGACAGGAATGCGAGAAAACAGCCATTGAAGACCTGTATGCGCGGGTCAGCAACTGGTTGCCGGCCTTGAGTCGCTTCGACCTGGAAAACATTGGTCTTGGACCGAAGCCGGGCCTTGAAACGGGGTTGCCGGCCATCGGCGCCTATCCGCAAATGCGCGGTTTGTGGATCAACGCCGGTCACCTGCGCCGCGGCCTGGAAATCTGCCTGGCGGCCGGCGAGCTGCTGGCTGACCAGCTCGGCGGCGCCGCGCCCGTTCCCGAACTCGTCTGCCGGTTCGAAAGCCGTTGAACTTGAAGAAAATATATTCTCTCGCAGAGACACGCGCGGGCGTTCTTCATCAGGAGGCTTTTCGCCTTCGGCAATCCGCCTGTTGATTCCGAACTGCGCTGAGGCGCAGAGAAAAGCGGTTTTTACATTAAAATCCTCAAGCTCTTTTTTCTCTGCGTCTCCGCGTCTCTGCGCGAGAATGGTTCTGGTTTTACCCGTTACGGAAGTCTGAAACCAACCTGATAGAATAGCGGTCGTAGAATTTCAAATGATCATCCGAGACTTTTTCATAAGGAACGTATAGCCATCATGAACGAAAGACTCAGGACAAGCTCGATTCCGCGCTCGACCGGCGTGGAGATGGATGAAAGCGCCCGCAAGGTGTTGCGCAATACCTGGAACCTGCTGGCCATGACCTTGCTGTTCAGCGCCGGCATGGCGTTGGTGGCAATGGCCAACAACTGGCCCTATCCCGGCGTGCTGCTGACACTGGCCGGCTATTTCGGCCTGCTGTTTCTGACCATGTCGCTGCGCAACTCGGCCTGGGGGCTGGTGAGCGTATTTGCGCTGACCGGGTTCATGGGTATGACCCTGGGCCCCATCGTCAATAGTTACCTGGGTATGTTCAGCAATGGCCATCAACTGGTCATTGCCGCCATGGGCTCGACTGCAGTGGCTTTTGTCGGTCTGTCCGGATTCGCCATGGTGACGAAAAAGGACTTCAGCTTCATGGGTCCGTTTCTGTTCGTCGGCATCCTGACCGCCTTCGTCGCCGGCCTGGTGGCGATCTTTTTCCAGATGAGCGCGCTGAGCCTGGCGGTATCGGCCATGTTCGCCCTGCTGATGTGCGGCCTGATCGTCTTCCAGACTCAGCAAATCGTGCGCGGCGGCGAACGCAACTACATCATGGCCACGGTCACGCTGTTCGTGTCGATCTACAACATGTTCCTGTCGCTGCTGCAGTTGTTCGGGTTTTTCTTTGGCGAAGACTGAGGCTTCGCCGGGGAGACGGAAGACGGGAGACGGGAGAAGGTAGGGGTTTTCTCGTAACCCGTCTTCCGTCTCCCGTCTTCCCATGCTAGAATGCTCGGCTTGCCCCGGGCGCCTGGTCGCGGGCTCCGGCGTTTTCAACTTCGACTATCGAGAGTTCACCATGTCAAAACAATTCAAGATTCCGGCGGAAATGCGCACGGACGTGGGGAAAGGTGCGAGCCGCCGCCTGCGTCGTGCTGGTCGGGTGCCGGCCGTGGTTTACGGCGGTGACCGTGAGCCCGCCACCATTACCGTGGACCACGACTCGGTCCTGCACATGGCCGATGAAGAGGCCTTTCACTCCTCCATCCTGGAGCTCAGCGTCGGCAAGAACAAGCGCCAGAAGGTCGTTATTCGTGACCTGCAACGGCACGCGTTCAAGCCACTGCTGACCCATATCGATTTCCTGCGGGTCTCCGATGACCAGGTCGTGCGCATCAATGTGCCGATTCACTTCATCAACGAAGACAAGTCCAAGGCCGGGCGTACCGCCGGTGTGGTGGTATCGCACCAGGTCGTCGAAGTCGAGATCGATGCACTGCCCAAGGATCTGCCGGAGTACCTGGAAGTCGACCTGGCCGAACTGGAGCCGGGCGATAGCGTGATGCTCAGCGAAATCCCGTTGCCGGAGGGCGTGACCGTTCCGGCCCTGGAGATCAGCGCTGACAATGACCACTCGATCGTGACCGCGATCTACATTCGCGAAGGTCAGGGTACCGGTGAGCTGGCTGCCGAGGCTGATGCCCTGGCTGCCGAGGCTGCCGATGTCGAGACCGTGGCCGAGGCTGATGAGGCCGACGAGGCCGCCGAAGAAGGTGAGGCCGAGGCCGAATCCGAAGAGCCAGGCGACGACGAAGAGGCTTCCAAGAAGGAAGACTGAGCCGGGTCGTGAGCGATCGCTGGCTGATTGTCGGCCTGGGTAATCCCGGCGCCAAGTACGAAAGAACCCGGCACAACGCCGGGTTCTGGTTTCTGGACGCCCTGGATCGGGCATGCCCGCTGCAACTCAAGTCGAACCGGAAACTGTCGGGTGAAGCGTCCAAGCAATCCCTTGCCGGCGCCGACTGTGTGTTCCTGAAGCCCGATACCTTCATGAATCACTCCGGTCAGGCCGTTCGGGCGGCATCCGATTACTACGGCATCCGCCCCGAGCAGATCGTGGTCGCCTACGACGACCTGGATTTGCCGCCGGGAACCGTTCGCTTGAAACTCGCCGGCGGCCACGGCGGCCACAACGGCCTGCGCTCGACGTTTCAGCACCTGGGCAGCCCGAACTTCTGGCGCATCCGCATCGGCATCGGCCACCCGGGCGTGAGAGAAGCCGTCACCCCCTGGGTCCTCAGCCGCGCCAACGCCGAGGACGAAAAAGCCATCTGCGATGCGATCCAGCGAGCCGTCAAAGTGTTGCCGGACTTGCTGGCCGGACACCCCGAGCAGGCCATGCAAAGCCTGCACAGCGATCCGCGGCCAGAAAAGCCCGAAAGCTCCTAACCTCGTCTCCCGTCTACCGTCTCCCGTCTCCCGAACCAAACCAAGGAATCCCCATGGGCTTCAAATGCGGCATCGTAGGACTCCCCAACGTCGGCAAGTCCACCCTGTTCAAGTGCCTGACCAAGGCCGAAATCGCGGCCGAGAACTACCCGTTCTGCACCATCGAGCCGAATGTCGGCATGGTGCCGGTGCCGGATCCGCGTCTCGATCAGCTGGCTGCCATCGCCAAACCGGAAAAGGTCATCCCGACCATGATGCAGTTCGTCGACATCGCCGGCCTGGTGGCGGGGGCCTCGAAAGGGGAGGGGCTGGGCAACAAGTTCCTGTCGCACATCCGCGAGACCGATGCCATCGCTCATATCGTGCGCTGCTTTGTCGATGACGATGTCACGCATGTGGCGGGGCGGGTTGATCCGCTGGCCGATATCGAGACCATCGACACCGAACTGGTGCTGGCCGACCTGGAAACCGCCGAGCGCGCCCTGGACCGGACCAGCCGCCAGACCAAGTCGGGTGACAAGGAAGCCAAGCGATTGACCGCGATCCTTGAAAAAGTCGTCGCCCACCTGGGCGAGGGCGGGCCGTTGCGCACCCTGGAACTGGATCATGATGCTCGCCAGGCACTGAAAGCCTGGCAATTCATTACCGCCAAGCCGGTCCTTTACGTGGCCAATGTCGACGATTCGACCGCCGAGGACAATCCGATGGTTGCGCGCGTGCGGGAGCGCGCCGAAACCGAAGGCGCCGAGGTGGTGGTGCTATGCGCTGCCATGGAAGCCGAACTGGCCGAACTCAGTCCTGAAGAACAGGCCGAGTTCCTGGCGGACCTGGGCCAGGAGGAACCGGGCCTGAATCGCCTGATCCGCGCCGGCTACGCCTTGCTGGACCTGCTGACCTTCTTTACCGCCGGCCCCAAGGAAGTGCGTGCCTGGACGGTCCGCGAGGGCTCGACCGCCCCGCAAGCGGCCGGGCGCATCCACACCGATTTCGAAAAGGGCTTCATCCGCGCCGAAGTCACCGCGTTTGACGATTACATCGCCTGCAATGGCGAATCCGGCGCCAAGGCCGCCGGAAAACTCCGCCTGGAAGGCCGCGATTACGTGGTCCAGGAGGGGGATGTGGTGCATTTCAGGTTTAACGTGTAGACGAGAGACGGGAGACGGGAGACGGGAGGGGTTGGTGTTTTTTTTCGTCTCCCCTCTTCCGTCTCCCGTCTCCCGCCGCAGTCCTTGACTGCGGCATCAATTTACGCGACAATTGCGGGCTTCGTCCGAATTCCATGGAATTTCGGGGCAATCGACAGGAGTGCGTCAGTTTTTGATCAGGAATCGGGAGGGGTACTCAAGCGGTCAACGAGGGCAGACTGTAAATCTGCTGGCTAAGCCTTCGCAGGTTCGAATCCTGCCCCCTCCACCATTTCTGTCGAACAATTGGATGGTGAAAGAATCGCAGCGGGTGTAGTTCAACGGTAGAACCTCAGCCTTCCAAGCTGATGATGTCGGTTCGATTCCGATCACCCGCTCCAAAATTTGACATCGCCCACGTAGCTCAGGCGGTAGAGCACTCCCTTGGTAAGGGAGAGGTCACTGGTTCAAGTCCAGTCGTGGGCACCAGAATTCGGGAATGGTCGCAACCAGCAGCGGTCGTTTCCATGATTTCAACAACCTAAGGAAACGGAGTTTCAGACTCATGTCCAAGGCAAAATTCGAACGCAGCAAGCCGCACGTGAATGTGGGCACGATTGGTCACGTTGACCATGGCAAGACGACTCTGACGGCGGCCCTGACGAAGGTGTGCGCGGAAGCTCGC
>SLKT01000166.1 GCA_007134485.1 Wenzhouxiangella sp.
GTTGGTTGGTTGGTTTGGTCCTTCGGTTTCCGGTTTCCGGTTTCCGGTTTCCGGGGAAGGCTCTAGGAACAAGGCTCAAGGAGCAAGGAAAAACTTCAACCCTTTGACTCCTCTGACCACCGACCACTGACCACCGACTACCGACCACCGTCTCCCGTCTCCCCGTCACTCCTCCGTCATCAACTCGATAATCGTCGCCACCGGGGCCGAGCCGTAGCTTAAGAACTCGTTGTGGAAGTCGCGCAGGTTGAAGTCTTCGCCCTGCTCGGCTTTCAGACGCTCGCGGAAGTCGTAGATTTCGGCATACCCTGAAAAATACGAGGTCAGTTGCACCTGGGACAAGGTCAGGCGGCGCCATTTCTGGGTGGCCTCCGAGACTTCCTGGAAAGCTTCCTCGCGCATCAGGCGAACGGCCTCTTCTTCCTCCATGCCGAGCACGTGGACGGCATAGTCGAGGATGGCGTTGAAAGTTACCCGCAAGGCCCACTTGCCGTACATCAGCCACATTTCCGGCTCATGATCGCCCCAGCCCTCTTCGAGCATCATCCGCTCGGCATAGACCGCCCAGCCTTCGATCATGGCGCCGTTGCCGAACAGGCTCTTGACCAGGCTGGGTGAGCGATTGGCATGCAGCAATTGGGTGTAATGGCCGGGAATGGCCTCGTGGATATTGAGAATCTGCAGGATCCAGTGGTTGTACTCGCGCAAGTAACTGGCCGCAAGCTCCTCACCGTAGTAGTCCAACGGCGTGACGTTGTAATAGGTCTCCGCGCCCGGATTGAACGGCCCGGGTGCGCTGATCGAGGCGATTGCCCCGGTGCCACGCATGTACTCCGGGGTTTCACGAACCAGGAGTGGCTTGTCCGGGTCCTGATCGACCAGGTCGTGTTCACGGACGAACTCCTCAAGCAGCGGGATCTGGCGACGGATTTCATCGACAAATTCGTCCAGTTTGACGTGGCGCTCCGACAGGTGATCAATCAGTTCGGCGATACGCACCAGCGGCTCATCCGGCAACTCACGGTCGGGAAAATACTCGGGCCACAGGTCAACGGCAATCTCGTCCATATCGGCGTGCAGACGCTCCTTTTCGGCCAGCGCACGCTCGTAAAGCTCGGCGGCGGTGAAATCGGCCTGGATGTCGTAGGCGAACTTCTGCTCGTAGAGCCTTTCGCCGATTCTGAACGACCGCGCCTGGGCGCTTTCGGTCAGTGCCTCCTGCTTGGCCTCGAGGGCTTCGATCCAGTCATTGATGGCCTGGCGCGCCACCGGCAGACGTTGTTCGAACAACTCCTTTTGCGCGTCATCGAGCCCGGAGTGACGAACCCGTTCGAGCAGGTCATCGTTCAAGACGCTCAACCCGCCCCGATTCTGGCCAATGGCCAGGTCGAGATGCTCCAGCGTAGGCGTGTCGAGGTTGTCCAAGGCCACCTGGTAATAAGCCGGGACATGCTCCAGCCGCGCGAGGACGATTTCCAGTCGCTCATCCTCGGGAGCAAACTCGGTATTGAGAATCTGGGCGATGGGACCGGCCACGTTGTAGGTCGATGGCATCCATTCCCAGTTGCGGAACTCCTCCTGGTACCAGCGCATTGACTCAAGCCGGTTGGAGAGCAGTTCGTAGTCGGTTCGCTCGGCTGCCGGCAGGCTTTCGGGATCGAAGCGGCCAAGACGTTGCAACGCCGAGTCGATGAATGTCGTGGTTTCCTCGCGGTGAGCGCGATCCGGAATGGTCAAACGATCAGCATTTTCATATCGGCCCTGGTAAATCGCCCACTCGGGGCGAAGTTCCAGCATCTCTTCGATCAGCTGCGCAGTCAGCTCGTTGAAGGCCTCGACCGTTTCCGCGGCCCGTTCGTGGGTCGAGGTTTCAGTCACCTGGGTCGCCGACTCGGCCGGCAGGTCATTGCCATCGGTTGGCTGACAGGCGATCAGCATCACGATCGGAATCATGAGTGCGATCCAAGCCTTTGGAGTCAGAGAGATGGCCGATCCGAGGATGTCTTGTCTGGTATACATGGGCGAGCCTGGTCGAAGGGTTCGGGAATAGGACGGTCATGCTGACCCGACAGATGCATAATAACGTTGTCATCACAAATCTTCATCCAACAATTGCTATCTTGGCAACCAATGCAGCAAAATCTGGTCAAAATCTTTTATTCACTGTTGAGCCCCGACATTCACCATGAACCACAAGAATCGCTTCGATGCCCGCGTCTTGATCGTACTGATCCTTACCGGCGTATTCCTGGCCGGCTGCGCCACCACGCCCCCACCGGATGAGTCACTCATACGAGAATCCCGCGCCACGGTGGATCGATTTGTCGATCGGGACCCGGGGCTGGAGAGTTGGGTCAATCACGCACATGCCTACGCGGTCTTCCCGGAAATTGCCAAGGGCGGATTCTGGGTTGGTGGTGGCTTCGGGCACGGTATCGTGTTCCAGGGGGGCCAGGCCATTGGCCGGACCCGGGTCTCGCAAGGCACCGTCGGAGCGCAGATCGGCGCCCAGTCCTACAGCCAGATCATTTTCTTCCAGGACCAGTCCTCACTGCGCTCCTTCCAGCGCGAAAACTTCGAATTTTCCGCCCAGGCCACGGCTGTCGCCGCCACCGCCGGCCGCGCCGCCACCACCAGCTATGAACGCGGCGTAGCCGCCTTCATCATGACCCGGGGCGGCCTGATGGCCGAAGCCACGGTCGGCGGCCAGCGCTTCCGCTACGAATCCCTTTAAGGTGTCTCTCATCAAACAGATTTGTACGTATTGTTTTGGAGATAAAAAAATCTAACCGCAAAGACGCTAAGTTCGCAAAGAAAAATACTTTCTTTTTGACCTTCGCGATCATTGCGTCTTCGCGGTTAGTCTGGTTTTGTTTGTTCCGCGACAGCGGGCCCGGAAACGGGACTGAGGACTCAATCGACAAACTGCAGGCTGGCCAGGCGGGCGTAGAGTTCGTTGGACTGGACGAGCTGGTCGTGACTGCCTTCGGCGACCAGGCGGCCCTGGTCGATGACCAGGATGCGGTCGGCGCGACGGACCGTGGCCAGGCGGTGGGCGATGACGATGACCGTGCGATCCTCGCTCAGGGTTTGCAAGGCTTGTTGAACTTCGCGTTCACTTTCGGCATCCAGGCTGGCGGTGGCTTCATCAAGCAACAACAAGGGTGGATCCTTGACCAGGGCGCGGGCAATGGCGATGCGCTGGCGTTGCCCGCCGGACAGCCTGAGTCCGCGCTCGCCGAGAAAGGTTGCGTAGCCGTCGGGCAGGCGCTGGATGAACTCTTCGGCGTGCGCCGCGCGGGCCGCATTTTCCAGAACCTTGTCCTCAACCTCGCCCACCCCGTAGAGTATGTTGTCGGCCGCTGAGCCGGAAAACATCACGACATTCTGCGGCACCAGCCCAAGGGCGCGACGAAACTCGCGCAGATCAAGTCGGGGCAGGTCGATACCACTGAACTGGATGCGCCCCTCGATTGGATCGTAAAAGCGCAGCAGTAGCTGAAAAATGGTCGACTTACCCGCGCCCGATGGACCCACCAGGGCGACGGTCTCACCGGGATCAACCTCGAAGCTCAGGTTCGACAACACCTGTTCCTCAGGCCGTGACGGGTAGGCAAAGCTGACCCGGTCAAAGCCTACCGACCAAGGACTTTTCGGCAACGGCGCCGGATCGGGCGGGCTGGTGATTTCGGGTTCGATTGCAAGCAGATCGGCCAAACGCTCCATGGCGCCGGCCGCGCGCTGCAGTTGCCCCCAGATTTCGCTCAACCCTGCAGTGGAACCCGCGGCTATGACCGCGTACAACACGAACTGACCCAACTGGCCAGGCGTCATCGTCCCCTCCAGCACGGCGCGCGCGCCAAGCCAGAGCACGAAGGTCACCGCTCCGAAGGTCAGCAGGATGGCCGTCACGATCAACACCGTGCTGGCCGCGATGCGCAGATGATTGGAACGCACCGCCGCCTCAACCGCCGCGGAAAACCGCTGACTTTCTCGCGCTTCCTGGGCAAAGGCTTGCACAGTCTCCATGGCGTTGATGGATTCATCGCCCAGCGCACTGATATCAGCGACCCGGTCCTGTGCGCGTCGCGAAAGACTTCTGACCCAGCGCCCCAACAACACGACCGGCACAATGATCAGCACGATCAGCAAACCGATGACGCCCGCCAGCGACGGAGCCGTCAGCACCAGAGCTATGGAGCTGGCGATCAACATCAGTCCGGTGCGAATACCGAAGGAAACCGTCGAACCAACCAGGGTCTCGATCAAGGTGGTATCAGTATTGAGCCGTGACAGCACTTCCCCGGTTCGGGTGCGGGCGAAAAACTCGGGGCTCATGCTCAGAACCCGATCGAAGACCGCACTGCGAATATCGGCGACCACCCGCTGGCCCAGCCAGCTCACCCAGTAGAATCTCAAGCCCCCGGCCACCGCCATCAGTGCGGCGGCGGCAAACAGCAACCAGAACCAGCGATTGATACGCTCGAGGTCATCGGCCACGAATCCGCGGTCAATGACCTGGCCAACGGCGGCCGGAATGGCCAACGCCCCGGCCGCCGACAGGATCAGAAAGACTGCCGCGAGAATGATCTGAAGTCGATAGTGCAGCACGAACGGCCACAGCGCGCCCAGCGATGCGATCTTGCGGCTTGACGGCCGTTGCATCTGCCCGGCCGCCATCAGACCGGAATCCGTTCGCGGCGCAGGCGATGCCACCCCGCCCAGGAAAACAGCAGCAATGCCAGCCAGATACAACCGAACGTGATGGCGTGATCAACGCTGAACGGTTCGTCATAAACGAAAACAGCCAGCAGAAAGGTCAAGCTGGGCGCCAGGTATTGGAGGATACCGATGGTGCTTAGCGGCAAACGACGCACACCGGCCGCGAACAGCAGCAACGGCACCAGGGTCACCAGCCCGGTTCCAGCCAGCAAGAGCGCCAGCGCCGGCTGGTCGGGACTGAAAGCCAGCCGGGCCTGTCCGGACAATACGATCAGCCAGATAATGGCCAGCGGCGCCACCAGCAATGTTTCCCAGAACAGGCCAACCATGGGGCCGACATCAGTGATCTTGCGCACTACCGAGTACAGCGCAAAGCTCAGCGCCAGTCCCAGGGCGATCCACGGAAACTGGCCGACCCTGATCGTCATATATAGCGTGCCCACTGCAGCGATGCCGACCGCAATGGCCTGAATCGGCGCCATGCGTTCACGAAAGATCAAAAGCCCGAACAACACCGACACCAATGGGTTGATGAAGTAGCCCAGGCTGGTGGACAGCACCCTGTCGGTATTGACCGCATAAACGAATATCAGCCAGTTCACTACGATCAACAAACCACTCACACTCAGTGCCGCCAGTGTCCTGGGCCTGATACGGGCATGTGCGATCACCCCGCGACCATGGCGAACCAGCAGCACCAGTCCCAGAAACGCCACTGACCACAAGACTCGGTGGCCAATGATTTCGTCCGCATCGACCCGCCCCAGGAACTTGAAATAGATCGGCGCCAATCCCCAGCACGCAAAGGCGCCAATGGCTGCCGCCAGCCCGATGCTGTGCTCGTTCTCCGAAGTCACTGGACCTGACGCGCCACCAGGGGACCGTAGACCGCCTCCAATTGTTCCAGCGTCCCGCCCAGTTGGACCTGAACAACACCGAGTTCGGTCTCCAGGTTCATCCAGCCATCCAGCTCGCCGTCGGCCAGTGACATGGTCAAATCGCCTCCAAGCTCAAGATCCGCAGTGAACAGATGTAAATCAGCCAGATGCATCCGCTCCTCATCAATGGCGACTTTCATGGTCAGGAATTCGAAGCGATCATCGGACTGCAAATCGGACAAGCCCCTGGTGAGCTTGCCGATCAGCGGCCAGGCGCCATCGACCATTTCCACCTGTGCCGTCCCGGTCCAGATGCCTTGCCCCGTTTCCGGATTGATTGAGGACTGCATGTTCATCGTGACCGGACCCGCGCCTTCCAGCGACCCGTCCAGGCGCATGGCCTCGAGCAGCGATGCCATCTCCATCACATCGAGTTGCAGACCCACCTGCCAGTCTGACTCCGGGAAGCGCAAATCCAGTTCCGCGCTACCCGTGACGCCGGCCCCGGGGACTCGCCCCTCGACACTTTGAATCTGGACCAGGCCATCCCTGCCGGTGACCCGCATGACCATTCCATCAACCACCATGCCAAGCGTGGCAATCTGCTCGATATCAAGATCGACATCGAAGTCCATGCCGCGCATTGCAGTCTTCGCGCCGGAGTCATCCGGCAATTCGGGCACCATGGCCACACGCTCAAGCACTTGAAGCACGTCGACATCGATCAGGCCTGCGCTCAGACGAGCCGAAAAACTCGGCCGATCGGCCCCGCCGTAGCGCAGATTCATATCGAACTGATGGTCGTTGAAGTTCAGTTTTCCGCCATCCAGGGAAAAGCTGAGGCGATCGTTCATGGAAATACTGACATTGCCCAGCATTTCCAGGTCATAGTGTCCCTGATCAACCACGCCGGCCATGCGCATATTGGAAAGTCGCAACCGGTCGGCTTCGGGCGAGACCAGCAAGCCATCGACTTCCAGATAGTCAAACAGGGCCGGCTCGCCGAGGCTGCCCCGGAAGCGAAACTGCAACGGCTGCCCCAGGGCGAAACCATCGACATCCATGCGCTCCAGCTCAAGAGACTCGCGCAGGTCTTGTCCATCCCGGCCGGTAGAGACTACGATGTTCTCAAGTGAAACAGTCGCACCCGTTTCGCTGCGATCGGGGCTTTCCGAGCCCACCAAATTCAACAGTCCATCGAGGCTGTTGACGCCATCGCTGTCCTCGAGAAGATTGAGTCGAATGCCGTTGATCCGGATGATGCTCGGATCTACCCGTCCCCGAATCAGGGGTAGCAACCGCACTTGAGCATCCAACTCATCGGCCTGGAACAGATCCGGCCCTTCGAATTGCTCAGGACCGGACATCACTACCTGCTCGGCACTGATTCTGAGCCCCGGGAACATGCGCAAGCGGACCTCTCCATGAATCTCGACCCGCCGACCTACCCGCTGTTCGACCTGATCGGAAATCATCGACTTGATCCGATCCTGGTCAAACAGAATCACCACACTGCCATAAATGCCCAGCATCATGATGGCCAGGGCCGACAGAGCGATGACAAGATTGCGCATGACCAATCCTTCCAGGAGGCAGGGTCCCTACATTGTAGCCAACCCCACCCCACCGTGTAACCAAAAACCAACAAACCAAAAACGAACAAACGAACCAACAAACCAACCGTGCAACGAAAAAACCCGGCATCACGAAGATGCCGGGTTTTTTCCTGAACCTCCGGTCAAGTTGTCCCGGAAATCAATCTGCGATTTCGGCTCCGGGTGCGTCCGGGCGATCAACCAGTTCCACGTAGGCCATGGGCGCCTTGTCGCCTGCACGAAAACCACACTTGAGGATGCGCAGATAGCCTCCGGGGCGTTGCGCGTAGCGCGGTGCAATCTCGGCGAACAGCTTGCCCACGGCCTGCTTGTCGCGCAGGCGATTGAATGCCATGCGACGGTGCGCGACGGTATCTTCCTTGGCCAGGGTGATCAGCGGTTCGGCCACGCGACGCAGTTCCTTGGCCTTGGGCAAGGTCGTCTTGATCAGCTCGTGTTCAATCAGGCTGGCGGTCATGTTCCGAAACATCGCCCGGCGATGCGGGGAGTTTCTGTTGAGCTTTCGCCCTGCTTTGCGATGACGCATGAGAGTTCTCCTTAACGCTCCGTTCTAGCCAGGCTGGCCGGCGGCCAGTTTTCCAGGCGACTGCCCAGGGTGAGATCATGCGAGGCCAGCACGGTCTTGATCTCGGTCAGGGACTTCTTGCCCAGGTTCGGCGTTTTCAACAATTCGGTTTCGGTGCGCTGCACCAGGTCGCCGACATACTGGATGTGCTCGGCCTTCAGGCAATTGGCCGAACGCACGGTCAGCTCAAGGTCATCGATTGGACGCAGCAGCACCGGATCGAAGGTTTCCGTGCTGGTTTCGTCCTCTTCCTGCTCGCGGGCCACGAAATCGACGAAAATCGACATCTGATCGACCAGAATACCAGCCGCCAGCTTGACGGCATCCTCGCAACTGAGCGTGCCGTTGGTATCAATGTCCAGCACCAGCTTGTCCAGATCGGTGCGCTGGCCAACGCGCGCACTCTCGACGCTGTATGCGACCCGATGCACCGGGCAGTAGGACGCATCAAGCTGCAGACGACCGATGGTGCGGGTTTCCTCTTCGGTGAACTTGTGAGCCGTGGCCGGCTGGTAACCGACACCACGTGTCACCTTGAGCTGCATGTTCAGCTTGCTGTCCTTGGTCAGGTTGCAGATGACATGTTCAGGATTGACGATCTCGACATCGTGATCGAGCTGTATATCGCCCGCAGTCACCGGCCCGGCCTTGTCCTTGCTCAGTGTCAGCACTGCTTCTTCACGAGAATGCATGCGCACCGCCACGTCCTTGAGGTTGAGCAGGACTTCGACGATATCTTCCTGCAACCCCTCGACCGCGGTGTACTCATGAAGCACACCGTCAATTTCCACTTCGGTGATGGCGCTGCCGGGAATGGAGGACAACAACACACGCCGGAGAGCATTCCCCAGGGTGTGTCCGAAACCACGCTCCAACGGCTCCAGGGTGATGCGAGCGCGGCGCGGGGATATCTCGTCAACGAGCAATCCCTTGGGCTTGAGCATCTTGCCGACAAGTTCGCTGATCTGGCCTGACATGTAGTGCCTCTTTGAAAATTCTGCTTGAACCGAAGATGCCGGAACGCTCCGGCATCCGATGAATTACTTCGAGTAGAGCTCGACGATCAGGCTTTCGTTGATGTCCGGCGGCAGGTCGTCACGCTCCGGGACACCCTTGAAAACCCCTTCCATCTTTTCGAAATCGACGTCGATCCAGTCCGGCACCAGGTCCAGTTCCCGCGCCAGATTGATGGCCTCCTGGATACGCAATTGCTTGCGCGACTTTTCCCGAATCGCGACCCGGTCCTCAGGCTTGATCTGGAAGGACGGAATGTTGACCACCTTGCCATTGACTTCGATCGACTTGTGGCTGACCAACTGGCGAGCCTGGGCGCGTGTGACCGCGAAGCCCATTCGATACACCACGTTATCGAGGCGGCACTCGAGCAATTGCAAGAGATTCTCGCCGGTCGCGCCCTTGATGCGCGCCGCTTCCTTGTAATAATTGCGGAACTGACGTTCCAACACACCGTACATGCGCCGCACCTTCTGCTTTTCACGCAGCTGCAGGGCATAATCAGACAGGCGCTGACGACGACTGTCGCCATGCTGCCCCGGCGGTTGGTTGAGCTTGCACTTCGAATCCAGCCCGCGTGCCGGGCTCTTGAGATTCAGATCCATGCCCTCGCGGCGGGCAAGCTTGCAGGTAGGTCCGGTATATCTAGCCATGGGTAGAAAAATCCGCTTTCATTGATGCGTCAGACGCGACGCTTCTTGGGTGGACGACAGCCGTTGTGCGGGATCGGCGTGACGTCGACGATATTGGTGATCTTGAATCCGACCGCGTTGAGCGACCGAACCGACGATTCCCGTCCAGGCCCCGGTCCGTTCACCCGCACTTCGAGGTTCTTCATGCCGAACTCCTGGGCGGTGCGTCCGGCATTTTCGGCGGCCACCTGGGCGGCAAACGGAGTCGACTTGCGCGATCCACGAAACCCGGAGCCGCCGGCCGTCGCCCAGGACACGGCATTGCCCTGACGATCAGTGATGGTGATGATGGTGTTGTTGAACGAGGCATGCACATGGGCAATGCCGTCAACAATGACCTTCTTTACCTTCTTCTTGCCTTTGGCAGTTTGCTTGGCCATCAATCCTTACCTCAACGAATCGGTCGACGCGGACCCTTGCGAGTGCGCGCATTGGTGCGGGTGCGCTGACCACGCACCGGCAAACCACGACGATGACGCAGGCCGCGGTAGCAACCCAGGTCCATCAATCGCTTGATATTCATGCCCACTTCACGGCGAAGATCACCTTCGACCGTCAGTTTGCCGATTTCCTGGCGAATCTTCTCCTGCTCCGCCTCGGTCAGATCACGCACCTTGGTCTCGGGCGCCACGCCAGCCGTTTCGCAAATCGCGTAAGCGGTGGTGCGGCCGATCCCGAAAATGTGGGTCAACGCCACCCAGGTGTGTTTCTGTACGGGCAGGTTGACGCCTGCAATACGAGCCATTTAATTTCTCCGAAAAACCTGTTACGTCTTGTCAGCGCAAACCCGCAATTGTAGCGGCTTTACGACTTTTCTTCAAGCTATACACGCCTCGGGCTTCAACCCTGGCGCTGCTTGTGCTTGGGGTCGCTGCAAATCACGTACACTACGCCTCCGCGGCGAACGATCTTGCAGTGACGGCAAATTTTCTTGACCGATGCCTGGACTTTCATTGCTCTACTCCGTATCTGTTCCAGTCCCGTTCGTCAGCGGCGAACCACGCCGGAACGACCGTAATTCTTCAGGTTCGACTTCTTCAGCAGGCTGTCGTACTGATGCGACATCAGATGCGCCTGCAACTGGGCCATGAAATCCATGGTCACCACCACGATGATCAGCAGCGAGGTGCCGCCGAAATAGAACGGCACGTTCCAGCGCATGATCAGGAATTCAGGCAGCAGACATACCGCAACCAGGTAGATCGCTCCGACCGTGGTCAGGCGGGTCAATACGTAGTCGATGTACTCCGAGGTCTGGCGTCCCGGGCGAATGCCGGGAATGAACGCGCCGGACTTCTTGAGGTTGTCGGCCGTCTCGCGTGAATTGAACACGATGGCGGTATAGAAAAAGCAGAAGAACGCCACCAGACCGCCAAACATGGCGATGTAGATCGGTTGGCCCGGCCGCAACTGTTCGGACACGTTCTGCAACCAGGTCACGCCATCAGCCTGGCCGAACCAGGTAGAAATGGTAGCCGGAAACAGCACCAGGCTGGAGGCGAAGATGGCCGGAATCACCCCGGACATGTTGACCTTCAGCGGCAGATGGGTCGACTGGCTCTGGTAGGCGCGACGACCCTGGCGCTGGGCATAGTTGACGGTGATCCGCCGCTGCCCACGCTCGACAAACACCACGAAGGCGGTCACGGCCAGGGCCATGACCAGCAGGAATGCGGCCGTGGTGATCGCCAGCTGGCCGGTATTGACCAGCTCGAGGGTTGCGCCGACCGCCGACGGCAACTCGGCAACGATACCGGCAAAAATGATGATCGAGATACCGTTGCCGATGCCGCGCTCGGTGATCTGTTCACCCAGCCACATCAGGAAAACGGTGCCCGCGGTCAAGGTGACCACGGCGGCAAACACGAAACCCGGTCCGGGCGCGATCACGACCGGCAAACCAGCGCCGTCGCCTTGATTCTGCAGGGCCAGGGCCACACCAAACGACTGGAAGGCGGCCAGGATGACCGTGAAATAGCGGGTGTACTGGGTGATCTTGCGACGACCGGCCTCGCCTTCCTTGCGCAGCGCCTGCAACTGGGGAATGGCATGACTCATCAACTGCATGATGATGGCCGCGGAAATATAGGGCATTACGCCCAGGGCGAAGATCGAGAATCGCCCAAGTGCGCCACCGGAGAACATGTTGAAGATGTCCACGATGGTGCCGCGCTGCATGTCCATCAATTCGACCAGAGCGGCCGGATTGATTCCAGGCACCGGAATGAAGGTGCCAAAACGGAAAATCAGCAAGGCGACCAGCACCAGGAACAGGCGCTGGCGCAACTCCTTGAGGCGACCGATCCCGCCGAGCATGCCGGCCATTTCCGAGGCGCCGCGAGCCATTATTCGACCTTACCGCCTGCCGCTTCGATCGCCTTGGTGGCGCCTGCGGTGACATGAATGCCCTTGACGGTCACTGCGCGTTCGATCTCACCCTTTGCGATCAGACGAACCCGACGGGTGTCATTGGCAACCAGCCCGGCTTTCTTGAGCGCTTCCATATCAATGGTGTCAATATCGAGTGTATTGATCTGGTAGAGGCGAAGTTCGCGGGTCTTGCGATTGACCGATGAGTGGAAGCCCACCTTGGGAAGACGCCGCTGCAGGGCCATCTGGCCGCCTTCGAAGCCCGGCTTGATGCTGCCGCCGGAGCGCGCCTTCTGACCCTTGTGACCACGACCACCGGTCTTGCCGAGGCCCGAACCAATACCGCGACCGACACGACGCCGATCACTTTTTGAACCTTCAGCCGGCTTGATCGAATTCAGTTTCATAACCTTGCCATCCATTGCGTAGAGTTCTGCCTCAGGCCTCTTCGACCCGAACCAGGTAATTGACCTTGTTGATCATGCCGCGCACGGCCGGTGTATCTTCCAGTTCGACCGTATGATGCATGCGCCGCAGCCCGAGACCGCGCACGGTTTCACGATGCTTGCCGATTTTGCCATTTGTGCTGCGGACCAGGGTCACGCGCAACTTTCCCGATTGCTTCTTAGCCATGATGTTCAAGCACCTCTTCAATGGGCTTGCCGCGCTTGATCGCGACCGTTTCAGGAGAAGCCATGGCCTGCAAGCCCTTCATCGTGGCCCGGACCAGGTTGATCGGATTGTTCGATCCGACGCTTTTGGCCAGTACGTTGTGCACTCCGACGGCCTCGAAGACCGCGCGCATGGCGCCGCCGGCAATCACACCGGTACCTTCCGAGGCCGGCTGCATGTACACGCGCGAGCCACTGTGGCGGGACTTGACCGCATGCCACAAGGTGCCTTCATTCAGGGAGATGTGCACCATGTCGCGACGTGCGCGCTCCATCGCCTTCTGAATGGCCAGCGGGACCTCTCGGGCCTTGCCATAGCCGAATCCGACCTTGCCTTCGCCATCGCCAACCACGCTCAGGGCGGTGAAACTGAACTGGCGTCCACCCTTGACCACCTTGACCACACGGTTGACGGCGACCAGTTTCTCGATCAGATCGTCGGTACTGTTATCTCTTGCCATGATGAATTCCGTATTCCTTAAAACTTCAGGCCGGCTTCACGCGCCGCGTCTGCCAGGGCCTTGATGCGGCCGTGGTACTTGTAGCCCGAGCGATCGAATGCAACACCTTCAATGCCGGCTTCACGAGAACGTTCGGCAATCGCCTTGCCAACCGCCTTGGCGGCTTCGATACTGCAGGTGCTCGCCAAATCCTTGCGCAAGTCCTTCTGTACGGTCGATGCCGCGGCTACGGTGCGCTGCCCATCTTCAGCGATCACCTGGGCATACAGGTGACGGCTGCTGCGATGCACGGTCAGTCGCGGCGTGCCGGAGCGCTGAATCCGGGAACGGGATTTGCGGGCACGACGCAGTCTGGATTGATTCTTTTCGCTCATGTTCGATTTCCTCAAGCCTTCTTGGCTTCCTTCATCACCACGCGTTCGTCAGCATAACGTACACCCTTGCCCTTGTAAGGCTCCGGCGGACGGTAACCGCGGATCTTGGCGGCGACCTGACCAACGAGCTGCTTGTTGGAGCCACTGACAACGATTTCAGTCTGGCTCGGAGTCTCGATCTTGACCGCTTCCGGGATCTCGAAATCAACCGGATGACTGAAGCCGAGCTGAAGATTCAACTTGTTGCCCTGGACGGTAGCGCGGTAACCCACACCGACCAGGTTGAGCTTCTTTTCGAATCCCTGGGTCACGCCTTGAACCATGTTGTTGATCAGCGCGCGCATGGTGCCGGCCATGGCCATGTCCGCCGGATCATGTGGCGCCAGGCGAATGGTGCCATCCTCGACGGTCAGTTCGACTGCCGGGTGCAGATCCATCGACAACTCGCCCTTGGCGCCCTTGACCCGAATCTTGCCGTCATCATTGTTGAACTCGACGCCCTTGGGCAGCTCGATCGGATTTTTTGCAATTCTGGACATCTTTCATAGTCTCCTGATCAGGCCACCAGGCAAAGCACTTCGCCACCATGGCCTTCGGATCGCGCCCGGGCATCGGTCATTACACCATTGGAGGTGCTGACGATTGCGATACCCAGGCCATTGAGGACCCTCGGAATATCGTTGTGGCCAAAGTAACGACGTCGACCCGGCTTGCTGTAGCGGTCGAGCCGATCAATCACACCACGGCCCTCGACATACTTGAGCTCAATGATGAGGGTGCGACCAGCACCTTCATCTTCGACCTGCACTTCCCGGATATAACCTTCATCCTTGAGCACATTGGCGATGGCGTGCTTGACCTTGGAGGCTGGGACACGGACATCGCGTTTGTTGACAGCCTGGGCATTCTTGATGCGCGCCAGCATGTCGGAAATGGGATCACTCATGCTCATCTTGAAAATATCTCCTTACCAGCTCGCTTTGCGCAGACCGGGGACGTCGCCACGCATGGCGGCTTCGCGCAACTTGTTGCGCGCCAGGCCGAACTTGCGATAATAACCGCGCGGACGCCCACTGATCCGGCAACGATTGCGCCGACGCACCGGGCTGGAATCACGCGGGAGCTTGTTGAGTGCGTGCATTGCATTCTGCTTGTCTTCGAAATCCGCTTCCGGATCCGAAATTACCCGCTTGAGTTCGGCGCGCTTTTCGGCATATCGAGCCGACAACTTTGCACGTCGCACATCGCGTTGCACCATTGAGATCTTTGCCATGCCTTCAATACTCCTTCAGCGTGCCCGGAACGGGAAGCCAAACGCTTCCAACAGGGCTATACCTTCTTCATCCGTTTGCGCCGAGGTGCTGATGGCAATGTCCATGCCTCGGACCGCATCGATCTGGTCGTAATTGATTTCCGGAAAGATGATCTGCTCCTTCACGCCCAGGCTGTAGTTGCCACGACCATCGAAGGACTTGCGCGGCACGCCACGGAAATCTCGTACCCGGGGCAGCGCCACATTGACCAACCGGTCGAGGAACTCGTACATGCGCTCACGGCGCAGAGTTACCTTGCAGCCAATCGGGTAGCCGTCGCGAATCTTGAAGCTGGCCACCGACTTGCGGGCCTTGGTCACGATCGGCTGCTGACCGGAAATACTGGCCATGTCCGACAGTGCCTTTTCGATGACCTTCTTGTCACCGACTGCTTCGCCCAGACCCATGTTGAGCGTGATCTTTTCCAGACGCGGCACCTGCATGACGTTGGCATAGCTGAACTTTTCAGTCAGCTGACCAACGACGGTGTCACGATAGAATTCCTGCAACCTAGCCATTTCCTAATGCCTCAGATATCCACGACTTCGCCGGTTGAGCGGAAAAACCGCACCTTGCGACCGTCTTCCAAAAACTTGAAACCCACGCGATCGCCCTTGTCGGTTGCCGGGTTGTACAGCATGACATTCGATCCATGAATCGGCGCCTCGCGCTCGATGATCCCGCCGGGCTTCTGGCTCTGCGGGTCCGGCTTCTGGTGACGCTTGACCATGTTGACGTTCTCGACCAGGAATCTGTCTTCCTTGAGAACTTTCAACACATGACCGCGCTGGCCCTTGCTGCGGCCGGCAATCACGATCACTTCATCACCCTTGCGAATACGTTCCATTGCTTTCGCTCCTTACAGTACTTCAGGCGCCAGCGACACGATCTTCATGAACCGCTCCGAGCGCAACTCGCGCGTGACCGGTCCGAAGATGCGCGTGCCGATCGGCTCGAGCTTGCTATTGAGCAGTACGGCCGCGTTGCCATCGAAGCGAATCAGCGACCCGTCGCGACGACGCACACCCTTGCGGGTGCGAACCACCACGGCGTTGTAGACTTCGCCCTTCTTGACCTTGCCGCGCGGGATAGCGTCCTTGACCGTGACCTTGATCACGTCGCCAATATTGGCGTAACGACGCTTGGACCCGCCCAGAACCTTGATACACATGACTTCACGCGCACCGCTGTTATCGGCTGCTGAAAGTCTTGATTGCATCTGAATCATGCTGTTTCGCTCCGCTTACTGGGCGCGCTCGACAATCTCGACGACCTGCCAGCTCTTGTTCTTAGAGATCGGGCGGGTCTGCGAGATGCGAACGGTATCGCCCTCGTTGCACTCGTTGTTTTCGTCATGCGCGTGCACCTTGCTGGAACGGCGAATGTACTTGCCATACAGCGGATGCTTGACCAGTCTTTCGAGCCGCACGGTGACGGTCTTGTTCATCTTGTTGCTGACCACGCGACCGACCTGGCCACGCTGGATACTGTCATTGCTGCTCATGCCGTTTCACCCTGAGACTGATTCATGACGGTCTTGACCCGGGCAATATCCCGGCGTACACGCTTGAGTTCATGGCGACCATCCAGGGTGCCATTACCATGCTGCATGCGCAGCGAGAACTGCTCCTTGCGCAATTTCATCAGAAGCTCCTTGAGCTCCGCGGCATCCTTGGTGCGAAGTTCACTGGCGTTCATTACATCGTCCTCGATACAAATGCAGTCTTGACGCAAAGCTTGGCCGATGCGCGACGAAACGCCTCGCGTGCGACTTCTTCGCTCACGCCCTGGATCTCGTAGATCATCCGACCGGGCTGAACCGGGGCCACCCAGTACTCGACGTTACCCTTGCCCTTGCCCATACGGACTTCGACCGGCTTCTTGGTGATCGGCTTATCCGGAAACACCCGGATCCACAGCTTTCCACCGCGCTTGACGTGCCGGGTAATCGCGCGTCGTGCCGACTCGATCTGGCGCGCAGTCAGGAAACCTCGCGTGGTGGCCTGCAGGCCAAACTCCCCGAAGCTGACTCGATTACCAACCTGGGCAGTGCCACGATTGCGACCCTTCTGCTGCTTTCTGAATTTTGTACGCTTGGGCTGCAGCATGATCAGTTCTCCTTGCGTTTGCCCTTGCCCTGGGCTTGTTCAGAGGTATTGTCTTCAAACAGGTCGAATACATCGCCGGTGTAGACCCAGACCTTGATACCGATGACGCCATAGGTCGTGGCGGCTTCGGCCACGCCGTAGTCGACATTGGCGCGCAAGGTATGCAGCGGCACCCGGCCTTCGCGATACCATTCGGTACGCGCGATATCGGCGCCATTGAGTCGACCGGCGACCTGGACCTTGATGCCCAGGGCGCCCAGGCGCATGGCATTGCCGACGGCACGCTTCATGGCCCGGCGAAACATCACCCGACGCTCGAGCTGCTGGGCGATCGACTCGGCCACCAGGGTGGCGTCGAGTTCGGGCTTGCGAATCTCGTTGACCCGGATATTGGTCGGCACACCCATGATCCGCGACACTTCGTTCTTGAGCTTTTCGATATCCTCGCCCTTCTTGCCGATCACGATGCCCGGACGGGCCGTGTGAACGGTGATTTCGGCGGACTTGGCCGGCCGCTCGATCTGGATATGACTGATTGCGGCATGCGCAAGCGCCTTGTTCAGATAGTCACGCGCCTTCAAGTCGGTATTGAGGTAGTCGGCGTAACTTTCACCTTCCGCATACCACTTGGCCCGCCAATCCTTGGAGATCCCGAGGCGAATTCCGGTTGGATGTACCTTTTGACCCATGGTGATTCCTTAGTTCTCTGCCACGATGACGGTGATATGACTGGTGCGCTTGAGGATACGGGTATAGCGACCCTTGGCGCGCGCCTGACCACGCTTGAGCGTCGGACCCTCGTCAACGAAAATCCGGCTGACACTCAACTCATCAATATCGGCGCCGACATTGTTTTCCGCATTGGCGACCGCCGACAGCAGCACCTTGCGCACGATCTGGGCACCCTTCTTGTTGCTGAAATTGAGCAGCTCGTCGGCCTTTTCGACAGGCATACCACGAATCTGGTCAGCGACCAGCCGTGCCTTCTGCGCCGATATCCGCGCGCCCTTCAGTTTCGCTATTGCTTCCATCACCTTAGTATTCCCGTTTACCTGGTCTTGCGGTCACCGGCATGGCCCTTGAAGGTCCGCGTCGGTGCAAACTCGCCGAGCTTGTGCCCGACCATGTTCTCGTTAATCAGAATCGGCACGTGCTGCCGACCGTTGTGAACGGCAATCGTCAATCCAACCATTTCAGGCAGGATCATCGAACGGCGCGACCAGGTCTTGATCGGGCGCTTGCTGTTGCTTTCATTGGCCGTCTCCACCTTGGCTATAAGGTGATGATCGACAAACGGCCCTTTCTTGATCGAACGTGGCATCTCGATTTCCTAACTGTTATTTGCGCTTGCGCGAACGCGTGATGTACTTGCCGGTACGCTTGTTGGTGCGTGTACGCTTGCCCTTGGTGGACTGGCCCCAGGGCGTGACCGGATGACGACCACCTGAGCTGCGGCCTTCTCCACCACCGTGCGGGTGATCGACCGGGTTCATGGCTACACCCCTGACCGTCGGGCGCACACCTCTCCAGCGCTTGGCGCCGGCTTTGCCGAGCTTTTCAAGGTTGTGCTCGGAGTTGGCGACCTGGCCAATCGTCGCGCGACAGCGAGTCAATACCTTGCGCATCTCGCCGGAGCGCAGCAGCACGGTCGCGTAATTGCCTTCTCGTGCCACCAGCTGAACGGTGGCGCCAGCGGTGCGAGCCAGTTGACCACCCTTGCCGGGCTTGAGCTCGACATTGTGAATCTGGGTACCCACCGGAATCGAGCGCAACGCCATGGCATTGCCGGGCTTGATCGGCGCTTCGCTGCCACTGAGAATCTCGTCTCCGACGCTGACATGGCGCGGCGCCAGGATGTAACGGCGCTCGCCGTCCAGGTACTTGATCAGGGCGATATGTGCACTGCGGTTGGGATCGTACTCGATCCGCTCGACCACGCCCTTGATGCCATCCTTGTCACGCTTGAAGTCAATGATCCGGTAATGGTGCTTGTGTGCACCACCGCGATGACGAGTCGTGATGCGGCCGTTGTTATTGCGGCCACCAGTAGAGCTCTGCGAGTCCAGCAGCGGCGCATAGGCCTTGCCCTTCCACAGGTGGTCATGCCTGACGCTGACCTTGCCACGGCGGCCCGGTGATGTTGGTTTTGCTTTGACAATTGCCATGATTGCTGTCCTGGCTACTCGCTTATTCTGCGTTCAAATCTTCAATGGTCTGGCCGGCCTTGATACGAACATAGGCCTTCTTCCAGTCCTTCTGCCGACCGGCACGGAAGCGGAAGCTCTTGCGCTTGCCCTTGAGCTTGACCACCTGGACGTTTTCCACATTGACCTCGAACAAGCCTTCCACGGCCTGCTTGATCTGGCCCTTGGTCGCGTCCGTGCTGACCTCGAACACGTACTGGTTGGACTCAGCCTGCAAACGCGCTGTCTTTTCCGAGACATGCGGAAAGCGGATGATCTGGTACATGCGTTCGTTGTTCATGCCAGCCACTCCTGAATTCGTTCGACTGCTGCAGTCGTCATGATCACTTTTTCGGCCCCGACCAGGCTGACCGGATCGATGCGATCGGCGGCCAGCACATGTACGCCGGGAATATTGCGGCTGCCCAGGTACAGGTTGCCGTCAATCTCGACATCCACGACCAGCGCCTTGTCGGCATCCAGTTCGTTCAACTTCTCGACCACCAGGCGCGATTTCGGCTCGCTGATCTCGAAAGCATCAACCACCACCAGCCGGTCCTGACGAACCAGCTCGGAGAGAATCGCGCGCATTGCGGCCCGGTATTGCTTGCGATTGACCTTCTGCGAGAAATCGCGCGGCTGCGCGGCAAAGGTCACACCACCACTGCGCCACAGCGGGCTGCGAATGGTGCCGGCGCGTGCATTACCCGTACCCTTCTGGCGCCACGGCTTGCGCCCGCCACCTGACACCGCCGAGCGGTTCTTCTGCGCTTTGGTACCCGCACGTCCGCCGGCCAGGTAGGCGACGACCACCTGGTGAACCAGGGGTTCGGAAAAATCACGGCCGAAGATCGCCTCGGAAACCTCGATCTTGCTGCCGCCATTGGTTGCCAGTTCCATGGAATTACTCCTTTAGGCCTTGGTCGAGGGACGAACGAACACATGCCCACCCGGCGCACCGGGCACGGCGCCACGAATCAGCAACAGGTTGCGCTCGGCATCGACGCGCACCACCTGGAGATTGAGGGTCGTAACCCGCTCATCACCCAT
The DNA here is from genome assembly GCA_007134485.1 of Wenzhouxiangella sp. GTDB lineage: Bacteria > Pseudomonadota > Gammaproteobacteria > Xanthomonadales > Wenzhouxiangellaceae > Wenzhouxiangella. The sequence goes on from SLKT01000166.1 coordinate 20,018, forward strand.
GTGACCGGCCATCTTCTTGCCCTTGAACACCCGACCGGGTGTCTGGCACTGACCAATTGATCCGGGCGCACGATGCGCAAGCGAGTTGCCGTGAGTGGCATCCTGCATGCGGAAGTTGTGGCGCTTGACCACACCGGCAAAGCCCTTGCCCTTGCTGGTCCCGGTCACGTCCACTTTCTGGCCGACCTCGAAGCGATCCAGGGTGATCTCCGAGCCCACTTCAAGACCCTCACCCTCGCCGTCTTCCAGGCGGAATTCCCACAAGCCCTCACCGGCCTCGACACCTGCCTTGGCATAGTGCCCGGCAGCGGGCTTGTTGACCAAAGACGTACGACGCGACCCGCTGGTGACCTGGATGGCGGCATAACCGTCCTTGTCCAGACTGCGGATCTGGGTAATGCGATTGGGGCTGACTTCGACCACGGTCACGGGAACGGAATTACCCTCTTCCGTGAAGATCCGGGTCATGCCCCGTTTGCGTCCTACCATTCCGATCGTCATTTTCTTGCACTCACTTCGTTCGTTGCGGTGAAGTCGCTTCGAGTTGCGATGGCCTCACCAACAAAAATCATCAATACAGTTTGATCTGCACGTCCACGCCCGCAGCCAGATCCAGCTTCATCAGGGCATCGACGGTCTTGTCATTCGGATCGACAATATCCAGCAGTCGCTTGTGGGTGCGGATTTCATACTGATCACGCGCATCCTTGTTGACATGCGGCGAGACCAATATCGTGTAGCGCTCCTTGCGAGTCGGCAGCGGGATGGGCCCGCGAACCTGCGCACCGGTGCGCTTGGCGGTATCCACGATCTCCTGGGTCGACCGGTCAATCAAACGGTGATCGAAACCCTTCAAACGAATACGGATTTTCTGTTCGGCCATTGCCGTACGCCTTTAGTCTGTAAAAGATCAAAATTCTTCAAGCCACCCTTTCGGGCAGCGACTTTACCGTGATCCGAAGATCAGAGCCCCGTCGGCCGAAACCGAAGGGGCCCTTTAAACCGGAGCCGCCCATTATAACAGTGGCGGCTCGAAAATTACCAGAGATTATTCGTGGATTTTTGCCACGACTCCGGCGCCGACGGTGCGGCCACCTTCACGAATCGCAAAACGCAGGCCTTCTTCCATCGCAATCGGCGCGATCAGCTCAACCTGCATCTGCACGTTATCGCCAGGCATCACCA
>SLKT01000067.1 GCA_007134485.1 Wenzhouxiangella sp.
AGAGCTCATTATTCCATTCGGAAGCACTGGCTATGTCGCTCTGTTCGAAATCGAGAGCGACTCTACCGTAACCATTCTTGCCGTGCGTCACCAGCGCGAAGAGGATTTCCACTAAAGATCCTCGGGGCAGGCGAAGCTGATCCTCCGGCAACAACAACCTACATAGCTAACTGAACCACCACCGTTGCCAAACCGGATCTGATCCGGGTGTTGTCTTGCCTGGAAATGGGGATCGGGTGGCTGGTGCTTGGAAAATGAGCGCCTGACGGCTGTGCAGGGGAGAAGATTCACCAATCCTTCCGAAATTTTGCTGCCGGAGAAGGCAAAAGGTGATGGCCGGGGCTTTTCAAACAATGCCTGTCCCGGAATTCCTGCCACGGTTCAAGCCCGGCGAAGGCCCTAGGAGCCTGCGCGCCAAAAAGCATCCAGGGCGTGCCCGCGCAGAACAATCCGGAGGTTTTCGCAATATTGACCCGGCAATCCAATCAGACTGCCGGGTCAATCCGGGTCATTACTGCTCGAACCGGTCTGAGAACAGCGCGTCGCCTTGCTCGGCTGGCTGGTAGCGGATAACGCCGGCGAAACTGCGTTCCTGGATCCATGGACCCCCGAAAGGCTGGCTTGCAGTCGTGGCAACCTGGCTGAACAGGCTCAGATCGGCATTGCTCCAACTGGTTTGCGCCGGATTGTTAATGGTACCCGCGTAGCGAATGCCCTCGTTATCCAGCGCCTGGAGATAGACGGCCCGCACCTGGCCAGGCTCAAGCTGGATCGCTCCGACCAGATCAGCCGCAGAAAAGCCGGTTGCGCCGGCACGTTGATAGGTCACGGTTTCATGCAGCACCCAGGCCGATGGGTTCTCTTCTTCCCCTTCGTAACTGCCTACCCGGGTATACACCTCAACATCAACCGCTGTGCCGGCAGCCCCGGTAAAGCTCAGGTCGAACCCGGTGACTTCCAGCGGCTCGCTGATCGCCTCCAGATTCATGTAAATGCCGCCACTGCCGTTGTTGCTGGTCGCTGTCGCCAGCGTGCCGGGGCCCTGGGTGAAGCTGTGGGGCGTAGAAAACTGGCTGGTGTTGGCGAACGGGCCGCCTATGTTGTCAGAGGCAGTGGCCACCAGTTGACCGGAAAACGGCAGGCCGGCTGGCCAGGTAAAGGTGTGCGTGTATCCCTCACCTGCGGATGCTGCCGGATATTCAAACGATTCGATGAAGGTCATTTTTTCAGAGCCCAGCGGATCGACCCGGTAAAGATCGATCAGCAAGGGGTAGCTTGCATTGGCCGCATCGGTACGAACTCGAATGACCACCGATGCCTCGCCTGTAGCCAGATCGAAGCTTGTCTTGCCGGAAAACTCCGGCCAGTTCAGCTGGGTATTCGGACCTGTATTTCCGCCACCCGGGACGGTTGTACTCATGCCCAGGTCAATGTCGCGACCGCCGTTGGCAAAAAAACGGTTTCCGCGAATGGAGTTCAGAATGGCATCGTCCCCGCCAGTTACCCAGACGCCGCGCGCGGCGTTGTGGGCAATCAGGTTACCCCGCGACCCTGCAACCGGGGATGAAAAAAACGGCAGGGCGGCAATGTTGTCGGTGACTCGATAGCCGATCCGGTTCTCGAAGGCACTCTGAGCGCCGGAAATCCTGATGCCGTTGTTGTTGCCGATCGGCGTGCCATTCGGATGGACACCGATGTAGTTGGACTGGACCCAGACATCGGAAGCGCCCGATGCCAGGAAAACACCCGTACCGGAGCTGTGACCAATTACGTTGCCCTGTCCGGCCTGACCGATATCGACCAAAGACCCGTTATTCTGAACCTGGATTCCGGTCGAGTTTCCCAGATTCTCGGCATCGGCATTGGTACCGATGTAGTTGTTGCGAATAATGGCCGTGCCACTCGAACTGCTGACAAACACCCCGCGATCGCTACCGCCGATGACGTTGGCCGCCGCCAGCGAGTCACCACCGACGGTGGCACTGCCAACGATGAAAACACCCTCACTGGAGTTGTCGAGGATCTGATTGCTGCGAATTCCGGTGCCGCTGCTGGTTGAACGGGTTCGAATGCCGCGTTCATTATTGGCAATGATGTTGTTGCGAATCGTATTGCCGCTGCCCTGCCTAACATCAACCCCTTCAGACAGACCGAATGGCTGATCGTTGTCGTCCAGGCCGATCCGGTTGCCAGCCACCAGATTGTTGTCGGCCACCAGACTGGTCGGACTGACCCGGCCAAGCAGCACCCCGGCCTGATCTGCATTGCCGATGATATTGCCGGTCGAGCTCGCCGTGCCGATCTGATTATTGCTGGACCAAACTGCGATCGCAGCCTCGCCGCCGTTGGCATAGTCCTGCGCCTCGAAATCGGCGGCAATACCTTCAGCTGGCGGCACACCAATCCGATTATTGACCACAAGCTGGCCGTCGGCAAAGATGCGAATGGCGCCCTCGGCATTGTTGGCCATGTAATTGCCGGTAAAGCTGCCCAGTTGATTGTCCGGGCCGGCCGTTGCCCCAACCACGATGCCGACCCCGCCGTTGGCCGAGTCCTCGTGAGGTGCGAAAGTCGAACCGAAGGGGCGAACGCCGAAGCGGTTATTGATGATGATGTTGCTGGATGAGCCATTGCTAAGCCAGACACCATGGCGACCGTTGGCACGGATCAGCGAGTTGCTGATCACGGTCTGATTGGCGCCGATCAGGCGGATTCCATCGCGCCCGTTGCCAGAGATCACGAACCCACTGGCCCGGGCGCCGCCAACGATGCTGTCGTTGATGGTGATGTTGTCGGCCCCATCGATGACAATGGCGTCATTGAACAGATTGATGCCGATACTCTCCACACGAGAGTTGTTGCTGCCGGGGCCGAAAATCAGCCCGTTGTAACTCTGGATCACTGCATTCGCCGAGCCCCGGATATTGACGTTGGCCAGACCCGAAATCCAGTCCGGATGAGTCCGACCGCGAATCTCGACTCGGCTGGTAATGGTGGGCAGCGCACTGCCGATGGTAATTGCAGAGTAGGTGCCACCAGTGTTCGGAATGTCCGAGAACTGGATATTGATCTGACCGTTGAGCTGGTTAGCGGCCTCGATTGCCGCCCGCAGGGTGCACTCGGGCGCACCGCCAACCAAATTGCCGGTATGACATTGTCCGGACGATGCCTGCGACCATTGGGCCCCGTCGCCAACAGAATTGATTTCGATGGTCGAGGTCTGGGCATGAGCGCCAAGGCAAAAGAGCAATCCGAACATGATAGCGGCGCAAGAATGCACCCAATCTGAGTTGATGCTCATGAGGCTGAAGTCCTGCTGAATGAAGTAAGAGTTTCTAATTACGAAAACCCGCTTCATTTCCGGCCATGTCAGCCCCGGGGGAAAGAACCAGGACATATATGGACGGGTTCCGTTTGGGGGCTTTGATTGCTCTGGCCTCCGGCCCACCATGAGTTTCGAGGTGACCCCGAGACCTATACAGGCAGTCGGTTTTTCACCATGTCCAGGACCAGGCTCGCTCGGGGCCGGATCAACCTATTGCTTCATCGACTTATTGCAGACTCAACCGGCAGGATGGGAACGGAATTTTCATGCCTGTCCCGGAATTTGCTCGATATGACCCAGACCGCGTTGGCCGAGCGACTCAAGATCGGCCAGGATACTGTGTCGCACCTGGAACGCCGAACCAACATGCTGCTCAGCACCCTGGATGATTACGTCCAGGCACTAGGTGGCCGTCTGGAGCTGAATGTGGAATTTCCGGGCTACAAGAAAGCTCGGCTAAAGTCTCTGCATAAGCCAAGGACCAACGACGAAGAAGCGGCCTGATCCACAAATCAGCGACGCCACCGCTGATCGGTTTCAAACTTGAACTGAGCTGAACCGGCAATGCCGGGTGTTGGCGTACACGGAATTCGGGAATCTTGTCGTCTAAGCGAATGGCACAGCGAAACCCTTGGTGAGGCAAGCGAAAAGATGCTTTGAAGGGTCTCTGCCATTTCAGTTTCAGACACGTGGACATTGCCGTGTCGATGGTTTCAAGTGTCGACCGTCGGCCATGTAAGGCCGACCTACAAAATCGGCAAGCCCAAGCGGGCCGACAATATTGTAGGTCCTGGCCGGGGAAACAATGTCGTCATGGATTCAGCAGAGCTCGGCCCATAATGGATGAAAAGGGTAGCCGCCGAGGTGGTCGGGAAACTCCTGCACGAACGACCTACCAGACGATCGGTTTCAATACTGCACTGACTCGTCCTGGAGACAAGATTCGTCCAGTGGATTCTCGAAATTCAGGTCGGCGAATCGGCGAAAGTCGTTGTCGGCGCTGTACAGGCAGGCATTGTGCTCGATGGCAATCGCGGCCAGGTGTGCATCGTTGGTCAGATTGCCGGCCGTTCCGGCCCGAAGCAGCAACCTTGACAGAATGAGCCAGTGTCGTTCGCCCGGATTCAACGCCAGCGCGCAGGGCTGCGATAGCCACCCGGTCACCAGATCGAGCGCCTGGGTTGCCGTCAACGGCGATTCGAAGACTCGCTTGTTCGTGGTCAACCTGAGAAAGGCCACCAGCACCAGCCAGGGCAGTCCGACCGGCTCGGATCCTGAGAGGGTGGATTCCAGCCACGAGCGAGCGCGTTCGTGCTGCGGGGCATCCTGATTGACCGCGTAGATCAGCAGGTTGACATCAGGCACGATCACTTGCGCAGTTCCATCTTGCGCGCGAGCTCCTCATCTTCCAGCCTGCCGGCCAGCAAAAGGGCCTTGTCCATGTCGAGCCCTGCAGTGACCTGACCCATGGCGACCGACTCCAGTCGATAAGGACGACGCACCGGCTGTGAAGCGGTTTCTTCCAGCCCGGCCCGCAGTGCCTCATTGACCAGCGACTTGAACGAGCGCCCGGTTTCCTGCGCTCGACGCTTCAGGGCCCTGGCCAAATCGTCATCAATGGTTAATGTGGTTCTCATGCTGCAATCATAACATCATAAATTTAAGCATCAAAACATCAAAGTGGCTATTATTGACTACTTGTTTTCATCTGAATGCAATTATGCGGTTCAGGAAAAAGTAGCTCGCAACTCCCGCCATGCCCACCACAATGCGTCTGAATCCAGAAACCGAATCCCGGCTGGACCTGCTGGCGCAGGAAACCGGGCGCAGCAAGAGGCCTGGGGTGGGCTGGACGATTGAGTTTGAGCTCGGACGCCCGGATTCTTCGCGTGCCACCGAAAGAAGCCGATCCCAATCGTCAGGCGGATGACCGCTTTCGAGCATCTTACGGAAGATCCGGTAGGCATCGTCCCGGCTTTCATAAGCGCGCTTGGTGTCCTCGTCGTTGACCCAGGCGTATACGATCACCTTGCTTGCCGCGTGGTAGCGGAAGAACAAGCGGTATTGCTGGAAGAACTTGGCGCGGAACCAGTGTTTGTGATCTTCGCCAAGGGTCTTGCCCTGCCGGTATTCAGGCCTTGCGGGATCCTCGGGGATCACTTCGAAAATCAGTTTTGCGATCGCAGCCAAACGCTTGGCGGCATTTTTCCTGGTGTATCCGGCCGGGTCTTTTCGTTTGAGTTTCTCGACCTGCCGAGTCAGTGCTTCAAGCTGCTCGAGGAACAGGGGGTGTGCGAAGATTGTCCAGCCTTTGACCGTCAGGGGCGAGATTCGGTTTTCACTCATTCATCGTCCGCCGACAGCGGTGCGTCGAGATCAATGTCGATATCGGCGGTCAGCGACTGGATGCGCCGGGCAAGCTCCGTGTCGACTGCCTGAAGCCGCTGCGGATGATCGGCCATGTCGCGGGCCAGAAAGTCCAGAAAGGCGCCGATCACCGGATCTTCATCCTCGGTGACTCTGGCGCGTGTGAGCACGACCTCACCGTCGGAACGGATGATGTAATGAATCTTGTCGCGCTTGCCCAGCTTGAGCGCCCGGCGGACGGGTTCGGGCACGGTGGTCTGGTAGCGGTCGGTCAGCTTGGATTCGGCTTCAAGTATGGCGGTCATCTTGATTTCCTGGTTACTGTCGCAGGTGATGGTAATGCGTTTGCATTACCCTGTCAATATGTCTTTGCTGGCGCGTTTTGTAAACCTCTCGGGTATGTGCACGCTGTGTCCCGGTTTTCACTCGCCAGATGAATCGGCGCAGCCGCTCAAGCGTGTCAAGTCCGGGAGGCGTAACTTCGGGGACTCCCTGGGAGCGGCACCCTCTCCCTGTCCCGGAATTTGGCGAAGCTGATCCTCCGGCAACAACAGCCACATAGCTCACTGAACTCACCACCGTCTCCAAACCGGACCTGATCCGGGTGTTGTCATGCCTGGAATTGGAGATCGGGTGGCTGATGCCTGGGAAAGGAGCGCCTGACGGCTGTGCAGGGGAGAAGATTCACCAATCCTTCCGAAATTTTG
>SLKT01000022.1 GCA_007134485.1 Wenzhouxiangella sp.
GAGATCCGCTCGACCTGGCTGGCGCTGTGGACCCTGGCCGTGGTTTACCTTGCCGTTGCCTGGGGTTTGACCGCTCTTCGCGCCCGATCTTCCCACGCCCGCCCCACGACGGCTTGACTCGCCAGGTCAGCGCTGGCCGAATGCAAGGGCTTGCGCTGCGCCTCGGACGCGCGAGTGCAGGCTCTCGTCGTCATTTCGCCTCTTTCATATTTTTTAATCCCCAAACTCGGTGTCCATAAACCTGCGCAGAGCTTCGTCGAAGCGCTCGGGCTCGGTCAGAAAGGGTGCATGACCGGAATCTTCGAAAATCAAATGCCGCTTTCCTCGCGGCGCCAGGACCTGATCAAACCACTCGGCGGCCAGTTCAACCGGGGTATTGAGATCCCGGGCTCCGGAGATCAGCAGCATCGGCACCGGCATGACCGAGACTTCATTGAACAAGTCGCGGCTGCGGTAGTCGGGCCACATCGGCCCGCTGCCGCGGTTGGCGCCGTCAAGCCAGCGCCGCAGATCGACCAGGCTGCACTCCGGGGCGCGAATCAGCATCAGCGCCAGGCGCCGGACCGGAACGTTCATCCCGCCGCCGTAGTCATCCAGCATCTGCATCATTTCGACATAGGCGGCATGCTCCATCAATGCTTCGGGCGTGGCGTTATCCAGCCAGCGTCGATGCTCGGCACGGCCATCGGCCTGGATCAGTGGAGCCAGCCTTTTCAGCGTCACCTCGATGCCGCGTTTCGTGTTCACCTGCTGACCGACCCCGATGTAAGCGGCGTAATCCTCGGGCCAGCGCGCCACCAGCCGAGCACCCAGCATCGTGCCCCAGGAATGGCCCAGCACGATGATCTGCTCCGTACCAAGGCGCTCCTGCAGGTGTCGTGTAACCTCTTGGGCCTCCTGCAAAAAACGCTCAATCGTCATCGTGGCCTCGTCGAAATCCCGCAGGTTCGACTTGCCTGCGCCGCGCTGATCCCAGTGAACGACGACGAAATCGCTTTCCAGCGCTCGCGTGGTGGCATGGGCCAGCGGCATCTGGGCCGCCCCCGGCCCGCCATGCAGCCACAACAATACCGGCGCGGTGCGATCCTGCCCACGGATCAGCAACCATTGCGTCATGCCGCCAATCTCCACCGGCTGGAGCACGGCAATGGGCGCCGGGCCGGCACGAATGGCCGGTGTGCTGCCGGGCAGTGCTTTCCAGGTGATGATGAGCGCAATTCCGAGCAGCAGCAGCGCACAAACGGTCCGCACAGTCAGCATCAGCACCCGGCGCATGCGTCCCTCCTGGAAGCGCCTTGTCCCGAGACTTTAGAAATTGTAGGTCAACGACGCGGTAACCAGCGTTCCGGCATCGGAGAACACCGAGTCGCTGCCGCCGGTAAAGAATTGCCCCAGGACCCTGAAATCGACATCCTGTGTCACCGACCAGGTGAGTGAGGGGCTCAGGAAAAGTGCGCTTTCGTCGGGGTACCAGATGGCGGCCAATGAACCATCGAGTAGTGGATGAATCGGGTAGGTGAGTTGCGTGGTGGCCTGGTAGGTCGAAAAAGACGGGTTGTCGGGGGCCAGTTGCTCTTCGAGCAGCGTGAACTCGTCGAGGCCGCCGGCGCGGTTGTAGAGCACCTCGGCAACGGCAAACAGGCCGTTTTCGAACATGTAATCGATCGAGAGTGCCGTGATGAAGTTGGTGTCCCTGCCGTCTTCGCCGGAATTGATGTCGGCGTAGAACATGGTCTCGCCCTTGATCCCGGCGCCGCGCAAGTTGCCGGCCCAGCCGGCGCCGGTCGTTAATCTGTCGCGGTAGTAGCCACCGATGACCTGCACGTCGTAGCCATTGAGATCGAATGCATACAGGGCTGCGGCGACACTGTCCCTACTCTTCCTGCCCGGGCTCACCGCCACTTCGATGCGCGAGGTGAAATCCAGATGTCGCTGAATACGGATGGCATCGGAGCCCGGCCGCTCGGGATAGTCGAAGTCGTAGACGGAGTAGATATTGAAGATGTCGTTGGGGTTGGTGATCATGTTGACCCCCCAGTTGACCCGTTGGCGACCGACACGAATATCCCAGTCGTCAATCCGCCATTCGGCATAGAGACGATCGGGGATGTGGTGCAGCAGCCAGTTGTCGCGCTGGATCACCATCCAGGACAGATCGACGAGGCCGTCATCGGTATCGATATCCTCGACGTATTGCGGAAACTCGCGCACCAGGTCGCCGGCGAACAGCCGCGTTCGCGTCTGCCAATGGAAGGTCAGGTCGGGCGAGGCGTTCCAGCGGATATTCAAGCGGTTCTGCAGCCGGTATTCCGTGAAGTCCTGGTTGCCGATGGGCTCGGGCAGACGTGCGGAAATATATACGGGGCCGGCCTGGACGTATCCGCCGACATGCCAGTCTTCCGCAGTATGAACAGTCGACGCCAGGGCGGCGCACATGATCAGCGCCAGGACTTTGGCCGGTCGAAACGGCAGTGGAGCTACAAAGCGCCTATGTCTTGTCGGGATCCTGGATTTCATCCTGGTCTATGGCTCCGTCCACCATGGTGACCACCCTGCGCGCACGATCAATCACTCGCTGGTCATGGGTGGAAAAGACGAACGTGATGTTCTGTTCCCGATTCATCTTCTCCATGATATCGAGCAGGTTCATGGCGGCCTCGGTATCCAGGTTCGCGGTCGGTTCATCGGCCAGTATGAACCGCGGTTCCGAGGCCAACGCCCGGGCCACCGCAACCCGTTGTTGCTGGCCGCCCGACAATTGGGCCGGCCTGGCATCCTTGCGATCGCCCAACCCGACCTGATCCAGCAACTTGTCGGTGCGCTTGCGGATCTCTTGCTTGTCGCGCCCCTGCAGCATCATGATGAAGGCGACATTCTCGGCGGCGGTGAATACCGGGATCAGGTTGTAGTGCTGAAAGACGAAACCGATATTTTGCAGGCGGAAGTCGATTCGCTTGCTGTCCTTCATGCTCGAGATTTCATGACCGTCGATGAAGACCTTGCCCTCGGTGGGCTTGTCCAGGCCGCCAATCATGTTCAACAGCGTGGTCTTGCCGGAACCGGAGGGGCCCCGCAGTGCGGTGAACTCCCCTTCATCGACTTCGATGCAAACATTGTTCAGCGCATGCACCGGCACGGTATCGGGGTTGTAGACTTTGCACAGTTTTTCCGTTCGTACGATGGTCATGTCACTCGATGCTCTTGGTACGGATTCCGGTCATCAGGCATCTCTTGCGGCCTCCAGCGGGTTGATGCGGATCCCCTTGAAAGCCGGATACAGAGAGGCCAGCAAGGTGATCATCACCACCACGGCGAGTATGGTGATGTATTCAGCGACCGACAGTGTCGGGTAGATGATGTGATCAAAGCCGATCTGGGCCGCGCCCTCGGCGAACATTTCCAGGTTAAGGCCCCTGTCGCTGAAATATTGGATGCTCAGCGTGGCCAGGATCATGCCGGCTGCCGCGCCGGCAATGGTCAATATGCCGGCCTCCAGCATGATCATGCCGAACACCCGGCGACGACTCATGCCAATGGACAACAGCATGCCGATCTCGCGCATGCGCTCAAAAAGCGCCATCAGCATGGTATTTAGAATGCCGAAGGCCAATGCCAGCATGATGATCAGGGTAATCAGCACCACCATCACACCGCCCAGTTCGACGAGCATGCTGAGCTCGGGTGAGAGCTGTCGCCAGGTCTGGGCGCGGATGCCGGAAAACTCGCTATTGAGTGCGTCCACCACCTCCGCGGCCCGCGTCTCGTCGGTGAGCATGATGCCGATCTCGTGGTGGACCGGGGTGTCGCTGAGCAGAGCATTGAGTTCATCGGCACGGACGAACACGTTACGTTCGTCGTAATCGGTCGATGCCGATCGAAACAGGCCGACGATATTGAACGAGGCCGAGGTCAGTTCGTTGTCGACATCCTCGAAGGTGAGCACGACACGGTTGCCCAGTTCCATGTTGTGCTCGTCGGCCAGCCGCTCGCCGATAACGATCGCATTGCGGATATCCGAGTCCAGGTACTCTCCCGCGACCAGGTTGTCGTGAAAGTTGGTGGTGCGTGTTTCCGAGGGCATGTCGATGCCGCGGATGCGCACCCCCGAGGTCTTGATGGGTGACTGCAGCATGCCGTCGGTAATGGTCCTGGAGGTGAACGACACCACGCGTTCGTCGTTTTCCAGCCATTCGACGATCTCGGCATGGTCGGGAATGTAGAGCCACGAGTAGCCCTCGGCCTGGAATTCGGGATGATGGACCTGGGCGTGGGTGATCTCGCTTTCAATCAGGTAGTCGATGCGTTGTTGCATCAGGCCATTGACCAGGCCGACGGTGACCACGCCCGCCCACAAGCCGGCGATGACGGCAGCCAGCAGCACACTGCTTCTTGCCGGGTGCCTCCAGATATTTCTCCAGGAGAGTGTGAGCAGGGTTTTCATCGCCTCCTGTCTCCTATGAGCGGGCCGCTTCGAGTATATTCAGCCTCAGAATCTTGACCAGCGGAAACAGAAAGACAATGAGGGCAATCACAAAGACATACAGCCCCTGAACGAAAAACTGGTCCGGGGCGAAAGACATCGGGATGACCGGATCGAAACCCATGTCGATGACCGCCTGGGCGGCCTCGCCCGACAGCGCGATCGGGTCGACCAGCTTGAGCAGCACCCAGGACAGGAGGATGCCGGAGGCCACCGCCATGATGCTGATGATCAGCGTCTCGATGAACAGCACCAACGACAGGCTGCCGCGTTTCATGCCCACCGACAGCAACACACCGAATTCGCGAAGGCGCTCCATGGTCATGGTCAGCACGGTACCGAAAAAGCCCAGGCCAATGACCACGTACAGAACCAGCGTCAGCAGCCTGGGAACGGCCAGATCCATCTCCATCAACTCCAGCAGCTCGGGCATGAGCTCCGGCCAGGTGAACACCACCAACTCACCATCTTCCAGCGTGCTGCGCAGGGATGCGGCTACCGCATCAGTCTGGCGCGCCTGTTGCACCGAAATCAGCAGGCCGGTGATGTGCTCCTCGGCAGACAGCAGTTCCTGGGCGGTTCCCAGCGGCAGGTAGACGGCCGAGTTGTTCATGTCGTGGATGGGGTGTTCCAGCAGGCCGGTGATTTCGAACAGGCCGCTGGCCGACATGCCGAAGCGGCCCTGGCCGATGAGCGCCAGGGTATCGCCCACGTCCAGTTGCAGCCGATCGGCCAGGCCCTTGCCCATCACGGCCGTGTATTCATTGCTTTCGACAAAGCGCCCTTCTGCCAGGTAATTGTCGATCTGGTTGAACGCCTGCTCCTTTTCCGGATCGACGCCGAACACGACCGAACCACGCGTGGACACGTCGTTGGCGGCCAGCATGAAGGTTTCCAGTCGGGGAACGACGCGCTCGATGCGCGTATCGGCGCTCAGCACTGTTTCCCCTAGCGCATCATCGTAGTGAAAAGCGTTGTCCAGCGAGGCTTCTCTGTCATAACGGTAGTCCTGCACCTGCAGGTAGCCGGTGGAAAAGCTCACCATGCGGTCGATCATGACCTCATAGCTGCCCCGGTTCATGGACTGCATGACAATGGCCGCGAGCACCGCGAACACGATAGCGGAGATGGTAATCATCGTGCGCCGCTTGTTGCGCCAGATGTTACGCCAGGCGAGTTTCAGGAACGTGTTCATGTGAACGGAATCAGCGAAGCCGCTGCATGTTGGCCCGGGAGAAGAAGCCTTCGTCGAGATCGACGTCGAACTCGATTTCCTGGTAAGTCAGGATGGTTCGTTCATCTTCCTTGTCGGCCGGAATCACGGTAATGCGGGTCGGAACCCGGCGATCTCCGAACTGCTCGATCTCGTCCAGCTTCATCGTATTGACCAGACGATCGCGCTGGTCGTAGTTTTCGATGCGAAGCTGCGTGTACTCATCCACGGCAATCCACAACTTGACCTTGCCCCAGACAATCGGCGTATCCGGCCTGGGGATCATCTCGATGACATAGGCATCGAGTCCTTCATATTCCTCGATATGCAGCAGTTCGTGCTCGTAGTCGGTGACCGGGTCCGAGTCGCGTACCAGGTCATCGTTGGTAAAATCCGACCCCATCCACGATTGCGCCATCATCGACGATGGCAGCCGCGTGGTGCGATCGATGCGGGGATCGTAGTTCCAGATGTCGCTCCCGCGCATCAGAAAGGCCGTACCTTCGTCCCGGGCCGGCGCGGTGATGAGAATCAGTGAATGGTCGCGCCCCAGGAGCCAGGAGCGCAGTGATACCTCCCTCTCATAGCGCGGGCGAACGATCTGCATGGTCATTTCGGCATACTGCGAATCGCCGCGCATGACCGACTCCATCCGGTCGATGATCTCGGCCGGATCCTGGCCGTGCCCGGCATGAGCAGACAGCGTCAGACTTGCAGCCAGGGCAAACAGCACAAGTTTTGTGGAGACGAAGTCGAGTCGCATGGTACGGCCTGTCGTTCGATTACGGGCCTGCCGCAATCTGGGGCGGCAGTGTTATCGAGCCTGACCTTCTGCTTCAGGTTGGCTCCTCATCGCGTGTGATGGTAGCCAGCTCAGCCACAGTGTCGAGTTTTTGAGCCTGGCACGCATTGACCTGGGTCAAAACCCTTTTAGTCGAAATGGCAGATTCGGAATCAATCACTCCTTGAAATGATCGTGAAAGATCACATCCAGCATGCCGTGCAATTCGACCTGGTCGGGGCTATCCGGGGTGTTGGAGGGTATGTTCAGTTGTGCCTCGAATACGCCCTCGGCATCGGCCAGGAATTGGATTTCGATACTGCAGGACTCATCAGTCGGCAGGGTTGCCTGGCTGCAATCGTCGGAGAGAACATCAAACTGTCCGGCATCCGATCCATCGATTGTCAACTCGCCCAGCTCCAGGTCGGCCTGACCGGTGCTGGTGATTTCCACCGACTCAGGTGACGGCATCTGTCCGACTTCATCAGCGAAAAATGTCAGTGCGTCGGTTGAAAGACTCAGGGCCGCATCAAGTTGGCAATCAACCTCGATATCGTCGATGTCGGCTCCGTCAATGGCGCCGTCGCCGTCAATGACGCTGCAGGTTTGGGCCGGATCTTCTGGCTGAAACATGACGGTGACGTTGTAGCTTGACAAGTCCTCGAGCGCGGTCGGGAAGGTGAAGTCACCATCTTCGGTCTGCACCAGGCTCTCATCACCATTGATATCCAGCACGACAAGCCCCCCGGCAAGGCCCGACAAGGTTCCGCCGACATGGAACTGATCGACGACACACTGGACTTCGACGGTATCGACAGGAGCGCCGGACAGCGTGCCACTGGCGCCATTGACCGTACAGGTCTGGCTCGGATTACTTGGCTCGGTCAGGACTGTTACATGGTAGTCACTGCCATCGTCCTGAGCACTGAAGGTAAAACTGCCGCCATCGGTGGTCACCGTCTGGTCATCACCACCATTGTTCTGCAAGACCACCTGGTCGCCTTCCAGTCCGTGGACGACACCGCTGACCGTGAACTGTTCGGTAACGCAGTCGACCTCCACGTCGGTGACATCACTGGCGGCAAGCGTCCCTGAGCCATTGGACACATCGCAGGTCTGGCTTGGATAGCTCGGATGCACAAACACCGTCACGTCGTAGTCCTGTTCATCTTCGATGGCCGTGGGAAACGTGAACGACCCGTCGCTGACCAGCATGAGGCTGTCTGCCTGGTTGTTCTGAATCACCACGAATTCGCCCGCCAGGCCGGAGAGCGTGCCGCCGATGGTGAAGGTGTCGGTGGTGCAATGAACCTCGACATCGGTCACATTTTCGCCGGCCAGCGTGCCTTCACCGTTGTCCACACTGCAGGTCTGGCTCGGGCCCACTGGATCAGTCAGCACGGTCACTACGTATTGCGTGCCATCATCCTGCGGACTGAAGGTAAAACTACCGCCATCGACCGTGACCATCTGGTCGTCGGCATCATTGTTCTGAACAACAACCTGATCGCCCAGCAGTCCGTGAACGGTGCCGCTGACGGTGTACTGGTCAGTCACACAGACGACCTCGACATCATCGACATCCTCACCATCAATGAACCCGGCTGCATTGTTGACGGTACAGGTCTGGTCCGGGCCAACGGGCTGGTTCTCGACAGTGACTTCGTAGGCGCTGCCATCGACCAGCGATGTTGGAAAGACGAACGGACCATCGTCACTGACGATCAGGTTGTCACCTTCATTGTTGAGCAGTTCGACGCTGTTGTTTTCGGCCAGGTCGATAACTTCCCCGCCTACCGTGTAGGCTGCGGCATGGACATAGACCACGCCCGCGGCACTCATCTCGCCCTCATCCTTGAACGGCGATCCGGCAACGCTCGTCAGGCCAGATAGGGCCACATCGGCGCCAAACTCGGCACCGGACTCGATATCCGAACTGCCATTATCCTCGGCGGTCAGCTTGGCGGCCACATTCCAGTCATTGCCGTCCCACTCGAACAGGTAGGCCGCGCCGGCATTGTTCAGGCCATCCTCGGTGTTTCGGTGAGCAGCGATCATCGCCAGGCCATCTGAGACCGCGACGGATTCTCCAAATCGGGCGTTCTGCTCAATCTCCGAGCCCTGAAAGTCCCCCGCGGTCACCTTGGCCTCGGGAATCCAGTCGCCATTGTCGAAGCGAAACAGGTAGACCGCCCCGGCGCTGCTGACACTATCCTCGTCCTTTCGAGGCGCACCGATCAGGGCCACCTGCTCATCCAGGCTGACATCGGCGCCGAACCAGGCACTTTCCTCCAGGTCCGACGATCCATTGTCCTCGGCCGTCAGCATGGTCTCGAATGTCCAGTCACCGTCATCGAGCACGTAAACATACGCCGCACCCGCGTCGCTGGCGTCACTGAAGTCACGTCGATTCGCACCGATCAGCACACGGTCACCGGACACGGAAACCGATTCTCCGAACTGGGCAAATGCCTGAAGATCCGCACCATCATCGTCTTCAGCCGTCAGTTTTGCTTCGAAGCTCCAGTTACCGCCGTCACGACGATAAAGGTAGACGGCGCCGGCATTGGACAGCCCGCCTTCGGTTTTCCTCGGGGTACCGATCACGGCCAGGTCCCCCTGGAGGCTGACCGAGTAACCGAAGTGCGCACGGGCTTCGATATCCGATCCATTTTCGTCTTCTGCGTTCAGCCGGGCCTCGAAGTCCCAGGAACTGCCGTTTCGGCGGTAGACGTAAACCGCGCCGCTATCCGGGGTGCCCAGGT
Source organism: Wenzhouxiangella sp. (assembly GCA_007134485.1). Taxonomy (GTDB): domain Bacteria; phylum Pseudomonadota; class Gammaproteobacteria; order Xanthomonadales; family Wenzhouxiangellaceae; genus Wenzhouxiangella. The sequence goes on from SLKT01000022.1 coordinate 9,240, forward strand.
CCTTATCGGGCGCACCGATCAGTACCGTATCCCCATGGACGCTGACGGCGCTGCCGAACTCGTCTCCCGAAGCAGCATCCGGACTGCCGAGATGCTCGGCCGTCAGCCGGTCTGCAAATGACCACTGGCCGTTATCGCGCTGATAGACATAGGCGGCCCCGGCATTGAAAAGGGTGCTTGGAACGGAAAGATTGTAGTGGCGTGCACCCACCACGATGATGTCTTCATGCACGTCAACGGCCTCACCGAACCGGGACTGGCTCTGCAGGTCGTCGACTTCAGGACTGGTCTGGGCGATCAATCGCCCCTGCAAATGCTCAGGGGTCTGGGCAGCCACCAGGGAGACCTCCGGCATGAGGATCATAGAGACTCCGAGGAGCAGACCAAGCGCCAGGATTCCACTGCCCCGGGATCGATTACAGCTTGTCAACGACATCGTGTGCATGACGAACAACTCCCTGAACCCGCGATCCCCTCGCAGACTCGAACATCAGCCCGAGTCAGTAAAGATGCTTGGCCAATACCCTAACTCATGGGCCTGTTGCGACGCAAAAATTGACTTGCCATACATCGCTGGTATAGCCTTCCAATCTGCCGTCCCGCAGGTGTGCTTGGAGGATAATTGATGCATAACAAATACATTATTTTTCCAGCTGTGGTGCTGGGCCTGGCCTTGGGGCTGGGTGCCCTGGTGGCGGTATCAGGAAGCCCGGAGCGGGCCGACCGGCCGGCTTTTGAAGGTTTCGATGACCTCGAAAAAGCGGCCGACAGCGATAACTGGAAACTCTACTTTCCGCACCAGTACGAGGGCTGGGTGGGCACGGCCGAGATGCGCGAGACACTTTACGGCGGCGGGGGCAAGGCCGAGGCCGAGGGCATGGACATCGAGCGCATCGATTATCTGCAGATGTATCCGTTCCTGAAGGTCAATTACGATGGTTTTCCGTTCTCCAAGGGCTATTACCGCTCACGCGGGCATTATCATGCGCTCAACGACGTGGTCGACACCAAGCGCCTGCCGGACTGGGATGCGCGCCCGGCGACCTGCCTGGGCTGCAAGTCCACGGATGTGGTGAAGTTGCAGGCGGTGCATCGTGACAACTGGTATGCCAAGTCCTTCGCCAAGGTGGTTGGCGACAACACCATTGGCTGTCTGGACTGTCATGCTCCCGGCGATGCCGAAGTGCGCCACGCACGCGACTGGCTGGATGAAGGCATGGCCCACGGCACCTTCAACAACATCGACCCGGAAGGCCGCACCGACCTGGTCTGCGCCCAGTGTCACACCAACTATCACTTCCATGCCGAAACCCGCAAGGTGGTGTTGCCGTGGTCGACCGGCCTGCATGTCGAAGCCCAGCTCGAACATTACGATGCCGACCGGCGCTCGGATGAGTGGGAACACCCGCAAACCGGCGCACTGGTGGCCAAGATTCAGCATCCTGAATACGAGCTGTATCACGAGGGCAAGGAGGTCAACGTCCACTCCATGCTCGGCCTGCAATGCACCGATTGCCATATGCCAACCGCCCGTGCCGAAGATGGCGAACGCTACACCGAACACAAGTGGACCAGCCCGCTGACCCATGTCAAAAACACCTGCATGGACTGTCACCGTAGCTGGGGAGTGGAAGGCACGATCGAGCGCGCCGAGGGTGTACAGGGCCGGGTTTATCGCAAGCAGAATCGCATCGGGCGTGAGCTGGCCGACTTCATCGAAGCGGTTGGTGAGGCGCGTGCCAATGGCGGCCTGGACGATGACACCCTGACCCGGCTGCAGGCCATTCACCGCGAGGCACAGTTCTACTGGGACTTCATCTGGGTCGAAAACAGCAATGGTTTCCACAACTGGGGTGAGGCGCACCGCGTGCTGGACAATGCCGAGGCGCTGATCAAGGAAGGCATGGAACTCCTCAATGGAAGCTGACGCCATTGTCCGGCAGCAAATGCTCCAGACTCAAAACGTAAAAACAGAGAGACTCAGCAAATGTTGAAAAAGCTGTTCAAGCCCAGCGCCACGCTGTCGATTTTCACGCTGCTGGTGATTGGCGCGATCGTAGGTGCGGTCGCCTTCTGGGGCGGCCAGTGGAGCCTGCACGCCACCAGCACCGATGATTTCTGCATGACTTGTCACAGCAATCATTCGCTGCGCGACGAGGTGCTGGAATCGCCCCATGGCAATAACCGCATGGGGATCGTGGTCCAGTGCCAGGACTGCCACCTGCCCAACGAGTCGTTTGCCTACTTGCGCAAGAAGATCGCCGTTTCGCCCGATCTGTTCCGCTTCATCATGACGCCGGATTTCAATACCCAGGAATGGCTGGATGAAAACCGTCGCGAGCAGGCCGATCTGGCGCTTGATTACCTGCGCTCGATTGATTCATCGACCTGCAGCGACTGTCACAGCCGGGTCTATGATGACCCGCCGCCGGCCAATATGGGCCGCATGGCCATCGGCATGCACACCATGAACAAGCGCCGCGCCCCGGAAGACCGCGAAACCTGTGTGGACTGTCACGTCGGCATTGTTCACCCCTATCCGGACGCCTGATCCTGCCAGAACATGACCAATAGCCCATGCGCGAATGGCATGGCTATTGGTCAACGAACACCTGAGCAGGAACGACGACAATCACTCCAGGTGTTATCGATGTAGCCAGGGACATGGCATGATAAGCGGGCATCCCGGACGGCTCCCGGGATGCCCGTTCACTTCACCTGGAGGCAGGCGTATGGCAATCACGAAGCAATGGTGCATGACACTTTCCGGTCTGATCATTCTGATGGGCCTGAACACGGCATTGGCCGAGGAATTCGACTGGTTGGGTGCCGATATCGCCACCCTGCACGCGCAGCTCATCGCCGGCGAGATCAGCGCCGAGGCGATGACCCGGGCCCACCTCGACCGCATCGAGGCGCTGGATGATCAGCTCAAGGCGGTGCTGGCCGTCAATCCGGACGCGCTGGATGCGGCCCGTGCGCTGGACAAGGCCCTGGCCGAAGGCCAGGCACCGGGACCGCTGCACGGCATTCCCATTCTGATCAAGGACAATATCGAAAGCGCCGACCAGCCGACCACGGCCGGATCCCTGGTGCTGGCGCGCAACCAGACGGGTCGTGACGCTCCGCTGACCGCGAGACTGCGCGAATCCGGCGCGGTCATCCTGGGCAAGACCAATCTGAGCCAGTGGGCCAATTTCCGTTCATCGCGTTCATCGAGCGGATGGAGCTCGGTGGGTGGTCAGACCCGCAACCCGTATGACCTGTCGCGTTCACCCTGCGGATCCAGTTCCGGCTCGGGAGCGGCCGTGGCTGCCGGCTTCGCCGTGGCCGCCATTGGTACCGAAACGAATGGCTCCATCATTTGTCCGGCCTCGGTCAATGGCAATGTCGGAATCAAACCCACCCTGGGTCTGGTCAGCCGGACCGGCATCGTGCCGATTTCGCACAACATGGACACTGCCGGCCCAATGGCTCGACGTCTGTCCGACGCAGTCAAGGTGCTGGCGGTCATGATGGGCGAAGATGAACAGGATGCAAGCACCATGGAAAGACCGCCATGGAGCGCCGAAGACCTGTTGACTTCCCTGGAACAGGCCTCGCTGGAAGGCCGACGCATCGGCGTGGTGGGCGATGTCTCGGGTTTTCATCCCGAGGTCGGACGTTTGCTCGACCGTGCTTTGGAAACCATGCAATCCAATGGCGCCGAAATCATTCCGGACCTGGACTTTGACTGGCACGACGACTTTCGCGCCGATTTTCTCAGTGTGTTGCTGACCGATTTCCAGCACGATATCAATCAGTACCTGGCCGACCTGCCCGATGAAAAGCTGTCTCGACTGAATCTGTCGCGGCTGATCGCCTTCAACCGGCAGCATGTCGCCTCGGAAATGCGCTGGTTCGGCCAGGAATTATTCGAGCAGGCCGCCGAGCAAGGTGAGAGGAGCGACGAAGAATATCTTGAGGCGCTCGAGCGCATTCACACCGCCACTCGTGAGGAAGGGATCGATCGCCTGCTCGCCGAGCATGAGCTGGATGCCCTGATCGCACCATCCGGAGGTCCGGCCTGGACCATCGACCTGGTCAATGGCGACCACTTCACAGGCGGCAGCTCAACTGCCGCGGCGGTCGCCGGTTACCCCAACATCAGCATCCCCATGGGCACGGTACACGGGCTACCGATCGGACTGTCGTTTTTCAGCACGCGTTACACCGAACCGACACTGATTTCGATTGCGCGCGCTTTCGAGCGTGCCGTCGAGCCGCTCGACCCGCCTGAACTGAAACACGACGACCCATGAAACCCTGAGCGCGGTCGCCGGTCCAATGGCTCCATGATGAGACACGCATTGTTGACCCTCGGGCTGGGTTTGATGCTGACCGCGCCGGCATCGGCCTCGACTTACGTCATGGATGACCCCAATGCAATGGTGGTCGGCGAGATCCATATCGAGCATGCCCGACGTAGCGATACGCTGATGGACATTGCCCGCTGGCTGAACATGGGCTACCGGGAAATCCGCCGCGCCAATCCCGATGTCGATCTGTGGATCCCCGGCGAGGGCACCCGGGTGCTGATCCCGTCCATGTGGGTATTGCCGGACGCACCGCGAGACGGCATCGTGATCAACCGGTCCGAGAAGCGACTGTATTACTTTCACAACGACCCTCAATCGGGTCAGCGACTGCTGACCACACATCCCATTGGCATTGGCCGTCAGGGTCGGGAGACCCCCATCGGCAGCGCCCAGGTGATCGCCAAGCTGGACAATCCGGCCTGGTATCCTACCCAGGGCGTGATCGACGATTACGCTTCACGAGGCCAGAAGCTGCCTCGCATGATTCCGCCGGGTCCCGACAACCCCCTGGGTGAACACGCCATGGTGCTGGACCTGCCCGGTTACCTGATCCACGGCACTCATCGTCCCGATGGCGTCGGCATGCGAGTCAGCCAGGGCTGCGTGCGCCTGTACCCGGAACATATTCGCGACCTGATTCACCAGGTGCCGATCGGCACTCCGGTTCACTTCATCGACCAGCCGGTCAAGCTCGGCAAGCACAATGGTGAAATCTACCTGGAAGCCCATGCCGATGCCAACGGCAATGCGCCGGATCGGGAGACCGCCTGGGCGGTGGTTGATCAGTGGTTGAGTCGCAACGGTCCGTTGCCGGCCAGCGTGATCGAGGCCGAAAAGGTTGAATCAATCATAGAACGCGCCGATGGCGTTCCGCGAGTCATTTCCAGCCTGGGGCAGGACTGAATTCTCGAATCTGGAATCGTCAAGGAAAGAAAGGGCGGCCGTTGAAACGGCCACCCTTCACATGACCAGCCGGAGAATTACTTCTCCTGCATGCGCTCCATGGCGCGATCCAGCTTTTCCTGGACCTCGTCGCAGCAGCGCTGGGCGCCATCAGCAGTCTGCTGAGCAGCCCGTGCCGCTTCCAGAGCTTCACGCGCCACGCGCGCGGCATCCTGGGCTTCGGTCTGGGCGGCTTCGGCGGCCTGGCGAGCCTGGTTGGCATCAGACTGAGCACGCTCGAGATCAGCGGTGCTCGCGCACCCGGTCACCAGGGCAAAAACTCCCGCGGCAAGAATCACCTTCAAGCCTGGAATTGCATGTTGCTTTGTCATACCTAAACTCCATCGGTTGAGCCAATTGGTTCGGGCTTGAATGATCGCGGAAGAACCCGAAGGTTCGTCCACGATCGAAGTGTTCCAGATCAGGCACGGACCCGAGTTGCGCACCTGCCTGGCTATATTGTGCATCAAATATTCTCGCATTACTAAAAAATCTGTTCAGGCCCTGTTTTTTCGATCAAAAAGAGCTGGATGCGACCCTGAATTCTGCCACTGATGGCTGGGTTACACTGGTCGTGAATCCAGCCAAGGGCATACCAATGAACGACGACGTTACCGAATTCGTGCTCGATCTGCCTCATGATTCCGGCGCCCTCAGGCAGGCCATTGATCAGGCCTGGCTGCGCGACGAAACCGAACACGTCCGCTTTCTTCTGGATCAGGTCGACCTCGGTGAGGAGCAATGCCGAATCGTTCGTGAGCGCGCCCTGGACCTGGTGCGCGGGGTACGCGAACGCCATCGTGACGCCGGGATGATGGAAGCGTTCATGGCCGAGTATGACCTGTCTTCCGAGGAAGGCATCGTGCTGATGTGCCTGGCCGAGGCACTACTGCGCATCCCCGACACCGAAACGGCTGAAAAACTGATCTCGGACAAGCTGTCCGAAGCCGACTGGGAAGCCCACCTGGGCAAGAGCCATTCAGTCTTCGTCAACGCCGGCACCTGGGGCCTGATGCTGACCGGCCGGCTCAAGTCCGTCAGTGACGCCGCGCAACGAAGCATCGGCTACACCCTCGGCAGAATCGCCAACAAGTCCAGCGAGCCTATGGTCCGGGCCGCCATTCGCCAGGCCATGCGCATCATGGGTCATCAGTATGTCATGGGGCGGACCATCGACAAGGCCCTGGAGCGTTCCCGGCGCAAGGAGAATCGAAAATTCCGGCATTCCTTCGACATGCTCGGCGAGGCCGCCATGACCATGGCCGATGCCGAACGCTATCGCCAGGGCTACCGCGACGCCATCCCGAAAGTAGCCGGTGATGAACGGGTCGAGGATGTGTTCTCGGCCCCGAGCGTGTCGGTCAAGCTGTCCGCCCTGCACCCGCGCTACGAGTACACCAAGCGCGAGCGCCTGATGGAAGAGCTGGTGCCGGTGGTGCTCGAGCTGGCCGTGATGGCGCGCAAGCACGGCATTGCCCTGACCATCGACGCCGAGGAAATCGACCGGCTGATGGTCTCCCTTGACATCTTTGCCGCGGTATTGCGCTCGAAGGAGCTGGACGGCTGGGACGGCTTCGGCATTGTGCTCCAGACCTATCAGAAAAGCGCCTGGGCGGTGCTGGACTGGCTGGCCGAGCTGGCGCGCGACAGTGGCCATCGCATTCCGATTCGCATGGTCAAGGGCGCCTACTGGGATGCCGAGATCAAGCATGGCCAGGTCGAGGGTCTGGACACTTATCCGGTGTTCACGCGCAAGGTCAATACCGATCTTTCATTTATCGCCTGCGCCGGCCGCGTGCTGGAGATGCGCGATGCGTTTTACCCACAGTTTGCCACCCACAACGCCCATACCGTTGCGGTCATTGCCGAGCTGGCCGGAGACAATACCGAGTTCGAGTACCAGCGCCTGCATGGCATGAGCCAGACGCTCTATGAGGAAGTGCTCGACAGCGACGATCTCAAGGCCCATTGCCGGGTGTATGCCCCGGTCGGTAACCACAAGGACCTGCTGCCCTACCTGGTCCGACGCTTGTTGGAGAACGGCTCGAACACCTCGTTTGTCAATCGCATCGTTGACGAGAAATTGCCGCCCGAGGAGGTGGTCGATGATCCGATCGCCAAGGTGCGCGAACTGACCGACATTCCGCACCCGCACATTCCACAGCCCATCGACATTTACGGTTCGAGCCGCCGCAATAGCCGGGGCCTGAATTTCTGCCAGGAAAGTGTGCAATCGGAACTGGCCCAATCCATGAAAGAAGCGCTCGACCGGCCCGTTCAAGCCAGGGCTCTGGGTGCAGCAAACGCCACCGGCTCGCGCAAGAGCGAGGTGGTCAGTCCGGCCGATACCCGTCGCGTGGTTGGCGAAGTGACCTGGGCCGATCCGGGTCAGGCCGAACGAGCCATCGGCAAGGCCATTGAAGCCCAGGACGAATGGGACCGGCGCGGCGGAGCCGAACGGGCCGACATGCTTGATCGAATCGCCGATGCGCTCGAGGACAACCACGCGGAACTGATGGCCCTGTGCACGCGCGAGGCCGGCAAGAGCCTGTTCGACGGCATTGCCGAGGTGCGCGAGGCGGTCGATTTCTGTCGATACTATGCCGAACAGGCGCGCAAGCATTTCGCCGAGCCGCAGATCTTGCCGGGCCCGACCGGGGAACACAACCAGTTGAGCCTGCACGGCCGCGGGGTGTTTGTGTGCATCAGCCCGTGGAATTTTCCGCTGGCCATCTTCACCGGCCAGATCGCGGCCGCCCTGGTGGCCGGCAACACCGTAGTGGCCAAGCCGGCCGAGCAGACCCCGCTGATCGCCACCCGGGCCGTGGAGTTGATGCATGCCGCCGGCGTGCCCGAGAACGTGCTGCACTGCCTGCCCGGCAATGGCGAACTGGGTGCGGCACTGACCGGGGATCCGCACATCAGCGGCGTGGCCTTTACCGGTTCGACCGAGACGGCACAGGCAATCAATCGTGCGCTGGCCGCGCGTGACGGTTCACTGGCCACGCTGATCGCCGAGACCGGCGGTCAGAATGCCATGATCGTGGACTCCTCGGCCTTGCCCGAGCAAGTGGTCGAAGATGCCATTCACTCGGCCTTTTACAGTGCCGGCCAGCGCTGTTCGGCGCTGCGCATCCTGTGTCTGCAGGAAGACGTGGCCGATCACATGATCGAAATGCTCGCCGGGGCCATGCAGGAACTGAAAATCGGCGACCCTGGCAAGCTCAGCACCGACATCGGCCCGGTCATCGACTCCGGACAACTGGAAATGCTACAGGCCCATGCCCGCCGAATGGATGAACAGGCCCGCCTGATCGGTCGCGCGCGCCTGGATGACGACCTGCCGGACGGCCACTGGTTTGCCCCGTGCGCCTACGAGATCGACAACATCGATCAACTGGAACAGGAGGTCTTCGGACCCATTCTGCACGTGGTCCGTTACCGGGCTCGCGACGTTGACCGGCTGATCAACCAGATCAACGCAACCGGTTATGGCCTGACCTTCGGGGTGCACAGCCGCATCGACCGGGTTCAGCAACACGTGACCGACCGGATTCACGCCGGCAACCGCTATGTCAATCGCAACATGACCGGTGCAGTCGTCGGGGTTCAGCCGTTCGGTGGTGAAGGCCTGTCCGGCACGGGACCCAAGGCGGGCGGCCCGCACTACCTGTTCCGATTTGCCTGCGAGCGCACCCTGACCGTCAACACCTCGGCGGTGGGGGGCAATGCCTCGCTGCTGACCCTGGGAGACTGACAAGCCGACCCCCTACGGCCTACTGCTCGAAGCGATCCCGGAAGATGACACCTCCCGACATCGGCCAGCCGATGTCCTCGAACAGGGCCGGCGTCAAATCGAGCTGGTTGAATACCCCGGCCTGCAAGCTCGGCTCCATCAACAACGGAGGGTGGGCGTCCGGCGTCCAGTGCGAGATTGACGAACCCAATCTGAGTTCCTCGGGTGCATGCATGCGGATCCTGTCATCGCTGAATGCATCCGAACTGGTCACAATGGACGATTGTTCGTCGACAATGGGTCCGGTCCAGACCACGTGCGGATCGTTGGTCGCCGATTCGGCGCGCAGGGCATCGCTCATGTCGGTCCAGTCCAGGTCCTCCTCGGTATCGCGAAGAAACTGCATGTAGGCATCCTCGAAGCCATCGGAACCGGCGGGACCGGCCAGCGCCCCGGTTTCCAGATCAACAAAGGTCAGAAACCCGAGACCATGAGCCAATTCGTGAAGCACCACCGGAAACAGGGCGATCGTGCCTCCCGGGGGATTTCCATCCAGGCCGTAGTACCAGGTATTGCCGCCCAGACAACCCGAACTGCCTTCATCGAGTTGCGCGTTGTACTGGGTAAAGATATGTACCTCTCCCTGATCAAGGCTGCTTTGACCGGTAATGGTATTGGCCTGGGCGATGGTGTACAGCGTGTCGGCCTGGGGGGCTCCGGAAAAATTGATGACTGCGGCTGCGGGACCGGCGGATCCGAGAATACCGCTGGTCTCTTCGCAGTCCAATTCCGGGAAACTTGCACCGATCAGCAGATCAACGCTCAGGTCGAGGACCTCGGCCCACGCCTCGGCCGCGGCTTCGAGCACGATCTGGCGCTGCTCCCCGAGGGTCGTGCCGGAATTGCCGCCCACCGGCGAGCGGCTCTCGGGGTCATTCAGGCCCTCGTTGGCATCGTCGAGAATCACCAGTTCGAACTGGGCCGCCTGTGCCTGACCGGCGCCCAGCGCCAGCACGATCGCCGCCGCGACCGCACTTATCCATGAGACCGACCTCATCGCTCACCTTCCTGCTTGTCAAGCGCCTGATCGGTCAGGAAGTCCACCACTTGTTGCCACTGGCTGCTGCACAGACCGGTCACCTCGCCGTCGGCGCCGATCCGGGCCACATTCAGATGCTGAAAGCGACCCTGCAGGTCGACCTGTATCGATCCGTCGGGCATGGTGACGAATTCCAGGCCCTCGGTGGATTGGCTGAGTTGGTCGCGCATGCGCGCATCCAGCTTTCGCACGGGCGGGGCATCCACCGGGGCCACTATCAATTCGCCGGTTTCCGGGTCAATATGGGCACTCGTGCCGGCGCGTGCAGGCGCCGGATATTCGCCCCCCGATTCCTCGGCCATGGCCATGCTCGCCACCAGCAAGCTTGCCATTAACTTCATGAAAATTCTCATGATCACCTCTCCTCTTTGCAGTGCAAGCTTCCCGTCCGCCGATTGACCACGATACCCGGATTCTCTCGCCGCGACCAGCCTGCCCGATTACGATGCCTCCGTCCACGAACACCCGGGCTGGACAATGTACAATGATGTGTATTACTCAACGGGGTGGATGTAGCCGTGCTTGCCGGCGCCGAACCCCGACTGCGGAGATGATCTGAGGATGAAATCTTGCAATTCGCTGCATGCCGTGTCCGGAATGCGTTCATTGCTGTTCGTGGTGGTCACCGCCTGGCTGCTGATCGGCTGTTCATCGTCCGATGATGAGGCCTGGCCGCCGGAGGATGAAACGACGCCCCAGGCCGAGGAACTGGCGCCGGCCGAGCCCGATGAAATGGCCGAGGACGAGGATTCGCCACTGGCTGAATATCCAGCCGATGACGTCGAGGCCGTTCGGGAGTTTACCGACGACATGCTGACCGATTTGATGGAGACCAGCATTGCCTGTGACTTGCTGTCTTCGGAGCAGCTTGGCGATGTGGTGGGTGGCGATTGGGCCGATGGCATCTTTCGCTGGTTCGAGTCCGAGGTCAACCTGGCGCCGGGCGCGTTGCGCGGCATCTGCGTGTGGCAGGATCTCGAGCACCGCACCAACATCTCCTTGCGCGTGTACGACGACTCCGACATTGCCTGGGAAGCCATCCGGGACTACTACTCGGGTCTTGCTGACCGAATCCACGAGCGCCCGCTCGGAGAAGGCCCGGAAATCGGTTCAGAGTCTTACCGCAAACCGCATGGCGAACAGGGCTACGACGGCACCTGCACGCGCCTGGATGAGCATATCGTCTGCCTGAATGCGCCGCCCCGGCATGCCGATGAGTGGGTGGAGCTGGATAAGGAGCTGCTGGAGATCGTTGCCGAGGCATTGTAGGCCCGGGCCTATCTTTGGCAGGCCGGACAGAAGAATGTGCTGCGCTGACCGATGACTTCCCTTCGAATCGGGGCCTGGCAGCGCGGACATGGCTCGCCCTCGCGACCGTAGACCAGCAGTGATTGACCAAAGTAGCCCGGCGTACCGTCGCCGACGGTGAAATCGCGCAAGGACGTACCACCCACCTCGATGGCCCGGCCAAGAATGTGCCGGATGGCTGCGGCCAGGCGGCTGTAGCGGGATTCTCCAATCCGACCGGCCGGCCGGCGCGGGTGGATACCGGCCTCGAACAATGCTTCACTGGCATAGATGTTTCCGACCCCGACCACCACCGCGGCATTCATGATGAAGGCCTTGACCGCCAGTTTGCGACCGCGACTGGCCTTCCATAGATAGCCACCGCTGAAGACCGGATCGAAAGGCTCAGGCCCCAAGCCGGCCAGGCGCGGATGAGCCAGGGGTTCACCGGGACACCACAGCAACGCACCGAATCGCCGCGGGTCGGTGTAGCGAATGCAGTAACCTCCGGCGATTTGCACGTCGACATGATCATGCGGACCGGCCGGTGGCGGCTCGATCCAGCCTCGAAACGATCCGGACATGCCCAGATGCCAGAGCAAGTGGCCCGATTGCAGCGTCCAGATCAGCCATTTTGCCCGCCGTTCGAGGGCGCTCACACGCTGCCCGCTCGCGGTCTGCACGGCCTTTGGAATCGGCCAGCGCAATCGGGCTTGTCGAACCGTGATCGACTCGATGCATCGACCCTCGGCCAGGGGTGCCAGACCACGGCGGGTGGTTTCGACCTCGGGCAGCTCAGGCATGGTGAATCAACGAGAATCCCTTGCAGCTTGTTCAAGCCGGTCGATCACGACAGTCATGGCCTCCAGGTGCTCATCTAGGCCATGTTCCTGCCAGGGTTGGAAACGACCGCCCAGGTGCTCGGCCAGAAAATGCTCGATACGGGCATACAGGGCGAGCCGATTGTGGCGTTGTCGAAAGCCATGCCCCTCATCCTCGGCCAGCAGGTATTCGACCTGTCGACCCGCCTGGTGCATCGCAGCCACCATGCGATCGGACTGGCTGCGCTGGACCCTGGGATCGTGGGCGCCATGTGCGATCAGCACCGGGCTGTCGATGGCATAGACATGATGAATCGGCGACTGACGCTTGAGACGCGCGCGATCCGCCGGCCGTTCGGGATCACCCAGGCGCCGGATGAATGTCTGACGATACGGCTGCCAGAGTGCGGGCAATTGTTCGACCAGCCCAACCAGGTCGAATACCCCGACGATACTGATGCCGCAGGTATAGGTGTCGGGCGTGAATGCCAGACCGGCCAGCGCGGCATAGCCCCCATAGGATGCCCCCATGATGCACACCCGGCCCGGATCCACGATCCCCCGCTCGACCAGGCGCTCGATGCCATCGGTGATGTCATTCTGCATGGCATCGCCCCACTCCCGATCACCGGCATTGAGGAAGGCCTTGCCAAAGCCGGTCGAGCCGCGAAAGTTGGGCTGGAAGACCGCGTACCCACGGTTGGCCAGGAACTGAACCTCGGGCTGGAAACCCCAGCGATCGCGCGACCAGGGTCCGCCATGGATCAGCGCAACCAGCGGCAATCGCTCCGGATCGGCGCCCATCGGCAGAGTCAGGTAGGCAGTGATGTCCAGACCATCCCGGGTCGGGTAGCGAACGACTTGTGTGCTGGCCATGGCCTCGAGCGGGATTCGGGGCCGAAGCTCGACAACCTTGTCCAGGGTTTGCTGGTCGCGATCAAGCAGTAACAGTGTTCCGGGGTCCGCATCGAGGCTCCGGACGACCAGCGCCCGGCGTCCATCGGCACTTTGGGACACCAGATCGAGCTGTCCCTCCGGCAGGCGTTCGCGCAGCCAGGCCAACTCGGACGCGAACCCATCGGTCTGCGGGTACATACGCGGCTGGTCGGAGTCGTAGAGCGTGGCCAGCGGGCGAGCGCTGGTCGGCTCGAACAACACCCGGGCCAGATCGGCCTCGCGGGCCGGATCGTGTTCGAAGACCCGGACCTCGCCACTTTCCAGGTCAAGCAGCTCCAGCCCGATCAGGTCTCGATCCTCGCCGCGATTGCTGAGCATCCACACCCGCCGACCATCCGGCAGAATTCGCAACGGTCGGCAGGTTTCGTGTGGGCCGCAACGATAGACCGGATGAGACACCTGATTGTCCGCCACCGACAAGATCTCGGTGCCGCCATCATCGCTGTGACGGCGGGCGAGCCTGAGCCGACCGTCCTGGTCAGCCAGCCAGCCGATGATCGAATGCTCATTGCGAATCAACAGCTCTCGCTGTCCACTGTCCAGGCTGAGCCGGTAGACATCATGCCGGGTCGGGTCACGTTCATTGAGCCCGATGAGAATGTGATTGGCATTGTCATTGGGCACGGCGATCAGCCTGGCGCTGGCTGTCCCTTCTCCGGCCAGAATACGGGCGTGTCCCTGGTCTGCCTCCGACTCCGGCCGACGCTCCGGATCCACGGCCAGCAGCTTGAAATTCTCGTCACCATCCTGATCGACGACGATGATGAGATGGTCGCTGTCCTGGCTCCAGAAATGATCACTGACCGGCCGGTCCTTCGTGGTCAGCGGCCAGGCCTGTTCGAAGGGCTGGCCAACCGGCAAGATCCAGACATTGGTCACGCCCTTCCAGGGCTTTGCAAAACTCATGAAGCGCCCATCGGGGGAAATGCGGGTCTGGGTGATGGCATCGGCGAACAACACCTCCCGATCGATCAGAGCCGGTGGTGAATTTGAATGGTTCCGTCCCGAAGGCCCGGCGTCGGCAATAGCCGCGATACCCAACAGGCCAGCCAGCAGCATGGTGAGGGGACGAATGACCGCAAACATGGCGGAATTCTAACGCCGGACCCGGCCAAGCGACTCCTCGATCTTGTCGACCAGGTCCTGGCGGCGATAGGGCTTGTGCAGCAACCGGGCCCGGTGTTCAGCCAGCTCGCCGGCGCTCACCGCCTCCTCGGTGTAACCGGAGGTAAACAGCACACGAATGTCGGGAATCCGTTCGCGCACCTTGCGCGCCAGCGCCGGGCCGTTGAGTGAGCCCGGCATGATCACATCGGTAAACAAGAGATCGAAATCACGGTCGTTTTCGAGCAACTCGAGGGCTGCATCTCCATTGGCGCTCACACTGACCTGGTAACCCAGCGAGATCAGAACTCGTCTGGCATGGTCCAGCACCAGTTCGTCATCCTCGACCACCAGGATGCGTGCCCCGGCAATTTCCCTCTCATCCGGCTCATCGTGGCGCTCCGATGGAGCGACCTCGTGCTCCGAGCGTGGCAGATACATGCGCACGATGGTGCCCTGCCCCGGACTCGACTCGACATCGACCTGGCCTTGAGACTGCTTGATGAAGCCCCACAGCATCGGCAATCCCATGCCCGTGCCCTTGCCGTGCGGCTTGGTGGTGAAAAACGGCTGGAACAGCATGTCCATGTGCTCTGGACGGATGCCGACGCCGGAGTCGCTGACGGCGATTTCCACATATTGCCCGGGTGTCCAGTCGCTCAATGGATCGACCTGATCCGGCTCGATCTCGACATTGTCCGTGGCGATCTGCAACCGCCCCCCCTCGGGCATGGCGTCGCGAGCATTGATGACCAGATTGAGCAACGATGATTCGAGCTGGACCGGGTCGATTTCCGCCTTCCATAAACCCTCGGCATGGCGGATATCGAGCTGTATGTCCGCGCTGACCAGACGCTTGAGCAGTGGCTTCATTTCGTCGATCAGGGCGACCAGATCGGTGGGCTCGGGATCCAGCGCCTGGCGACGTGCAAAGGCCAGCAGACGATTGGTCAGATCGGATCCACGCCGGGCCGCCGACTGCACCATTTCAGCCAACGGCTGCGCCGCCGGGTGATCGGCAAGCATTTCGGTCAACAGCTCGGCATTGCCGAGAATGACGGTCAGCAGGTTATTGAAGTCATGCGCAATGCACCCGGTCAACTGACCGATGGACTCGAGGCGCTGTGCCTGGGTCACCTGCTCTTCCAGGGCCATTTCCCGAGTCTTGTCACGGATGCTGCCGATCACGCGGGTGGGTCGATCCTCATCGTCTCGCACCACCAGTGCCACATCGGAAACCCGGGCGTAGCTGCCGTCGGCTCGACGAAACCGGTATGCGCCGGACCATTTGTCCACAGCACTGTCCAACACCGCCTTGAAGTTGGCCATGACAGCCTCGCGGTCATCAGGATGGACATGTTCGAGCCACCAGCCCAGACCAGAGTCCGGGTTGTCCAGGCGGTGTCCAAACGTGGTCTGCAATCCCTCGCTCCACCATAGCTGGTCCTTGACGCAATCCAGATCCCAGATGACATCCGAGGTCACCCTGGACACCAGGCGAAAGCGTTCCTCGCTGGCCAGCAGACGCGCCTCGTTACGACGCCGTTCCGAGATGTCCTGAAAGGCGCCCTGAACGGCGACGATGGCCCCTGTCTCGTCCCGCACCGCCTCGCCGGTGGTGCGAATCCAGACCTTGCGACCGTCCTGGCGGACAATCTGCAGTTGTTCATCGAAGGGAATGCCCTCGTGCACGCATTGGTCGAACGCCGAGCGAATCAGGTCGCGATGTTCAGGCACATAGTATTCGATCGCCTGGTCGACCGTAGGCTGGAAATCGGCGGGCAAACCATGGATTTCACCGACCTGCTTCGACCAGTGGACGAGCATATCCTCGAGCTCGATCCGCCAACCTCCGAGACGTGCGATGCGACCGGCAATTTCGGTCAGCCGGCGGCTCTGGCGCAACTCCCGACCGGTTTTTGTGCGCTCGGTCAGGTCCTGAGTAATTCCGATCAACTCGAAAATCTCGCCGTCCTCATTCAATAACGGCATGCAGGAAATAGACAGGTGATGAGACCACTTCTGGCCGGGCAACGTTAACCACGTGGTCAAGGACTGAAACTGCCCGGTCTCCAGCGTCTTTTTCAGCAGGTCAACAACCGCTTTGTGGTAGCCCCCCGGGAAAATCTCCTCGTCGGTCTTGCCGATGAATTGCTCGGGCTGCAGACCGGTGATGGCGGTGGTAGCGGGATTGATATAGCGAATGCGCAGATCCGGACCGTACAACACCACGACATCCGGGATGTTGTCGAGCAACTTTCGGATGTAGGGATTGCCGGAGTGAAAGTCGGCGCCCCGAGCCCAGCGCTTGTCCCCGGGCGCCTGATTGCGCTCAGGCGATGGCCCCGAGTGGGTCTCTTCAGATGTCATCAGACGGCCTCCGGTCCTGCACCTCATCCCTGATTCGCTGATGATAACCGCAATGCCGCATTGCGCTGCAAGGACAATTGGTTTCCAGAAGGTATTGGAGAGTGTCCAAAGCCCGGCAGCCGTAAAAGCTTCCGATTGTAGCGAATTGGATACCGGTGATGTAGCCTTGCTGACTGACCAAAGAAATTCCGGAGTGCTGACATGCTGCGAATCATTTCGACCTTACTTCCGGCACTATTGCTCTTGAGCCTTGCAGTCTCGGCCCAGGATATGGAGCCGGAACTGATACCTGAACCGGAACCGGAATCGGTACCGGACGAGATTACGGACATTGAGCTCGAGCGCGCCGGACCGGAAGTAGTCGAATGGCTGCGCGCCGAGGGCTACGATACTGTGATCTGCCCGTTTCGCAAGCGCATTGACTATGACCGTGGCGAGATCGAATGCGGCCTGATCCGGGTGCCGGAAAATCGCGAAGTCGAGGGCAGCCGCACCATCGAGTTGCATTTCGTGCGCATCAACGCGCGCGGCAAGGACGAAGACGGCAACGAGGTCGAAACCCGCCCCGATCCGGTCATTTACCTGACCGGTGGGCCGGGCGTGACGGTCGAAGGTTACGTGGCCCGGCTCAAGGACCATGGCCTGGTGGAAAAGCGCGACCTGTACATCCTGGAGCAGCGCGGCATTGGCCATTCGGGTGATTTCTGCCCGTTTTTCGGCGATCGCAATCGGGCCGACTACATTCGCGAGGACTGGGACGAACAGCAACGCGCCCTGTTCGAGCAGGCCGGTGTGTGTGTCGAAGGCGCACGGGACGCCGGTGTCGATGTTACCGGTTACCACACCTTCGAGAATGCCCGTGATGTCAAGGCCCTGCGGATGGCGATGGGGCTGGATGAGTGGAATATCTGGGGCATTTCCTACGGCTCGGTACTCGGCCAGGCCTACATGAAGGTCGACCCCGATGGTCTGCGCTCGGCGGTCATCGATGCCATCGTGCCGCTGGATCTGCATGACCTGATGCGCATTCCCCACTGGCATACCCGCAACCTGGAGATGCTGTTTGCCGCCTGCGCCGAGCAGGATCGCTGCGGCCGGGTCTATGGCGATCTCCAGGAGCGCTACATGAACGCCATTGCCGCGATGAGCGAGCAGCCGATCATCCTCGAGGTCGAACCCGAAGAGCGCTATCCCGATGGCCGGGTGGTCTTCTTCCAGGATCTGATTGCCGGCCTGCCGTTCAGCCTGCTTTACGAGGAATCCACTCACGCCGCGATCCCGGCCATCATCCATGGCCTGACCCGGGCGGTCGAACGCCGGGATGAACGTTTCTTCCGCGCCCTGGCGCTGGCCGACATGGACGGTGGCTTCGGCGTCAGCATGGGCATGGCGATTGCCGTGCGCTGCATGGACGGTTACGTGGATCGCTGGGCCGAGGCCTCTCCGGATGATTTTCGCGACTACCCGGTGCTGGCCAACGCCTTTGCCAGCCTGGATGCGGTCGCGGACACACCGGAGCTGTGTCGTGAATTCGGTTTCGAACCGCGTGATCCGGCCCAGTTCGAGCTGGTCGAAACCGACCTGCCGGTGGTCGTGGCCAACGGCGCCTGGGATCCGATCACGCCAGTGCCACTGGCCGAGTACATCTTGCCAGGCTTTTCCAACGGGCAACTGGTCGTGTTTCCGCATGCCGGTCACGGCCCGACCCGCTCGCTCGATTGCGCTGGTGATTTTCTCAACACCTACTTCGACGACCCGACCGGCGAACTGGATACCAGCTGCGCCGAGGAAGGCGGCGAGGAAGCCCGCTACCTGGCACCCTATTTTCGTACCAATGCCGTGGTCCGTGGCATCGTCATGCAACAGGAAAAACCCGAACGCTTTCGCAACCAGATGGCCTGGGGCGGTGGATCCTTCGGTCTGGTCCTGCTCGGATTCCTGTCGATTTTCTCGGCCTGGGTGAGCCGACGTTTCAACGGCACTCGCGTCAAGGGCGCCGGCGGCGCCCGCTTCGTGGTGCTGCTCGCCACCGCCCTGGCGCTTGCCTGGCTGGCCGGACTGGCAGGGGCGGCACATGCGACCAGCGAGATCACCGAAGCCCTGCTGATCTTCGGCCTGGCGCCCTGGGCCATGTGGTTTGCCTGGCTCGGACCATTGGCCCTTCTGGTCGCCTTAGCCGGACTGATACAGAGCTGGCGCTATCGCGAGCGGATCGCCCTGGGCAGCCGCCTGGGCCTGTGGCTGACCTGCCTGGCGATCATCAGTCTGAATGTCTTCGGAATGGCTTGGGATCTCTGGCCGATCTGATGCCGATTGAATATTTGCCAACCTCGGACAGAGGGTGTTAGAAGTCAACTGGCACAGATACGCCCGATTTGCGTTTGGATGGATAGGCACACAAGAAAACGCAAGTCATGAGCAAGTATTCGAACTCGGGAATCTGCTGTCGTCCCTTGGCGCTGGTGACCGCGATCAGCGCCGGTTTGAGCGCTGGCGGGCTACAGGCGGCAACGATCGAGGTCACCTCCACGAACGATGCGCCCGTCAACACCGTCACCCAGGATTGCCTGCTACGAGATGCATTGGTCACGGCCGCCGGCAACGGCGATCAGGGCGGATGCACCATCAGCGGAGATCCCGATAGCGACAATCTCCAGATTGATCTGAGCGAGTTGAGCGGTGACCTGCAATTGGAGCATGGACAAATCGAATACCAGGGCCAGGATCGTTCGATCAGCCTGCTCGGCCCGGGCAAGGACACACTTGTGCTGCGAGCCGATGCCGAGTCGCGGATCATCGATTTCGACGGCGCTGACAATGACTTTCGGTTGGTCGTTCAAGGCTTGGGTTTTCAGGATGGTGATGTGGACGGAGACGGCGGAGCCGTCAATTTTCAAGGACGCGAACTGACTCTCGTCGATGTTGCCTTCAGCAACAACCAGGCCAGCGGTAACGGCGGGGGGCTTCATGCCTATTTGCAAGTCGATGAATTCGACGCCCTGCCCGAGCACCAGATCCTGGGCATAAGCATCGAAGACAGCCTGATCTCCGGCAACCATGCTGAGGGCACCGGAGGCGGCATATATGCCGATTTGTATGCTTATGAGAGTAGCGGGATGGATCTGCGTTTCAACCTGACCGATTCAGTCATCGAGAACAACTCAATTGATGGGCACCGGGGTGGTGGCATCGGCGCCTTGATGGAAGGCAAGTACGGCAGCGAAGATTCAATCGAGGCTCTGATCGAAGGCAATCACTTCGAGAACAATCAGGTCGCTGGTGGAAGTGGCGGCGGTCTGGGGCTGTGGATCACGTCGGACGAGGCCGATGTCGAGGAAGTCAATGTCGATATCCTCGACAATCACTTCCAGAACAATGAAGCGAGCGCCCGTGGCGGAGGATTGCAGATCAGCCTGGATTGGGCCGACGGACGAAGCGAAACCTCTCGTAGTGAGGCACAAATTCTTTTTGAGGACAATCACTTCGAAAGCAACCGTTCAAACTTCCACGGCGGAGCAGCAAGAATCGGTGCTTTCATCACTAATGAAAGAAGTCCGGAAATACAAATCCAGAGCCGTGAAAATACTTTCCTAGACAACCAATCGCGTATCGGCGGTGCCCTCTCGATTGAAGCAGGGATGCAAGACAACAGGATCTCTTTCCACCCCGGGGAGGCGGTTGAAATCACCAGCATGAACGACCATTTCGCCGGCAACACCGCCGATTTCCCCGGGGGGGACGCTTCCATGGGAGGGGCCCTGGCGACAAGCATGTACAACAGGGTCCTGAACAATGATGAAGCAGCCGGCCCGACCCGCCTGTTCATCGAGAACACCACCTTTATCGATCATTCCAGCAATGAGATCGCCGGAGCCATCTGGGCCGAGACCGAGCAAAAATTTGGCTCCGAACTCATGATTCAGGGAAGCACCCTGACAGACAATCATGCACAAGGGGACGGCGGCGCGGGATTCGTCGTAGGGTTCGAGCAGGTGACCATGCTCAACGCCACCATCAGTGGCAACCAGACAAGCGGGAGCGGTGGTGGTCTGCTCATCACCGAAAGCGAAGAAGTTGACGTCCGACACGCCACCATCGCGGATAATGAAGCGGGTCAAAACGGAGGTGGATTGCATGTTTCCGGCGCCGAGACCCTTGCTATCGATCATGTCATTCTAGGCGGAAACCTTGCCTCCAACGGAGCGCCGGAACTGGACAACAGCGAGGCCGTGACGGCCGATGTCCGCTACTCCCTGATCGAAGCCCCGGAAGGTGCCGACATCGACGATCTTGAAGGCAACCTCTTTGAGCAGGCTCATGAACTCAAGCCACTGGCCGACAATGGTGGATTGACACCGACCCGTGATCTGCGACCGTCCAGCCCGGTCATCAACAGTGGAGATGCCGACCTGGAGTCCGGTAGTCCCGAATACGACCAACGCGGGCCCGGATTCCCTCGCAAGGTCGGACCATCACCCGACATCGGGGCAATCGAATACCTGGGTCTGTTCAGTGATCGTTTCGAAGACTCGGATGATTAGTTATTTCAGGGTCCAGCCGTGCGCACTTTCTTCCGGCCGTGTCAGCAGCCGATCAACGCCGTGAGGCAGGGGCTCCGGAGCATCGCTTCCGGTCATCACGACCAGCACCAGTGGCGCCAGCTCCAGCATACGTTCCCACAGGTCCATGCGCGTCGGTTCGATGTCCAGGCCGACCGCGTCGAGATTGAGTCGCTCCAGGAATTCCAGTACATCTTCCTCGCCGTCATCCTGGGGCGGTACGACCAGCACATCATCGCTGATGGCATGGGCGCCCTCGCTGAGCAGGCAGACGGAACGATGGTCGGGCTTGAGCAGCAGTTTCGGAAGCTTGGTGACCAGCTCCCGGGCGGAACGTCCAGTCGGGCTGTGAACCGCGATGACCGTCCGTTCCTGACTGTTCACTTGCTTGCGCAGGCTCAGCAATTGCTCGGTGGATGGCAATTGCTCGCCGGTCTTTTTCGTGAAGCGTACCGGCTCGAAGACCAGATCGTGACCGCCAGGACCGGACAGACTTTCGATCATGACCGCCGGTGGGGACTGGTCCGAGCGCACCGTGGCGCGCCATTGCCGCAATCCGTGCGGCGGCAGCACGCTCGAGGGCGGGGGTGACAGCAATTGGTCCAGAAATGACAGCCAGTTGTGCATGAGCACATGCCGGCTGATGCGCTCGTCGCTATCAATCCAGCCGATGACCTGATTTCTGCGCACACTCAGGCCCCAGCTCGATGCCGGCGGCGAGGTGGCCAGTGACCAGAATGCTTCCAGTGACAGGATACTGCTGGCGCCGTCCTGGACCGGGTCAAGATGGTAAACCTTGCGGATGGCATCGTTGAGCACTCGCGGTGAGCACAAGGCCAGACGGACCGACAATCCCGTGCGTCGGGCCAGTTCATCGGCCAACCCGGATTTCAGCGGAGAATCGACCACCAGTGTCAACCAGCCCTTGTCGCGCTCGATCGGCATGGCATTGTGTCGTTGCGCCCAGATGGCCGGCATCAGGCTGGCGACCTCGGGGTCGATCTGCTCCGGGTCAGGCGTGACATAGGGGATGTTGGCCTGAGTCGACAACCCGAGATCAAGCTCTTGCTGATCGATGATACCCAGATCAACCAGGGCCTGACCGAAATAACCACCCTGCAGACGCTGGTGCTCGAGGGCCCGCTCGATCTCGGCCTCGCTGATGCGGCCCAGCTCGACCAGCAGGGCACCGAGCGGTTTTTTTGGCTTGCTGTTACTCATCGAACTCGCATTGTAGCCGAATGCCCGGGGGGCATCACTCGTGCACAAAAAAACCCCGCCGAGGCGGGGCTTTTCTGCAAACTTGCCAGTGTCCGGTCAGCAATCAGACCGTCTCGACATTGGCCGCCTGCGGACCCTTCGGGCCATCGGTGACGTCGAAGGTGACCTTGGCGCCCTCGGCCAGGCTCTTGAAGCCCGAACCGGTCAAGGCGCTGAAGTGAACAAAGACATCGGCGCCGCCGTTGTCCTGGGAAATAAAGCCGAAGCCCTTGGCGTCGTTGAACCATTTCACGGTTCCGGTGGTGCTAGTCATACTTTTTACTACCTTGTGCAATTAGAGAAAATACGGGCGCGCCCGGAATGACGAGCTTTGCCCGGTGGTGCTGTACTGGAATTCAGGAAATGGAGGAGCTTGAAGGGTATTCGGAGGAAAACGATCAAATTCGACCACTGCTGTGTTCCGCAGCGAGCGCCACTATACGCCCTTTTACAGCCGATGTGGAAAAAACCTTCAACCTTCACTGTAGCGAGCACGCGAAGGGGGTTGTTTCCACGGCCATCGGGCCCAACTTACCCTTATTACCCGTTTGTAACCAGAAACATGTTGTCGGACACGCCCACCTGATTGATCCGATGTGCCCTAAAAGGCGGCATCGCGACCCAACGGACCGGCGTTTCCGAACCCGGCCCGGAGGCCGCTCATAATGAAAACTCTGTTCGTTCGCAATATCCACCCCGAAACCCGTGAAAGCCAGATCCGTGACCTGTTCTCGCGCTGTGGCACGGTGCGTGGCGTGAAATTGCCCATGGACATCTTCACCCGTCGCTGTCGCGGTGTGGCCATGATCGACATGGAAGGCCACGAGGCGCGCGCAGCCATCGCAGAACTGGATGGCGCCGAACTCAACGGCCAATCCATCCAGGTTCGCGAGGAACGCCCGAAAGGCAAGAAGCGCGGTCGCCGACGCTAGGGAGTCAATGAATAGCTCTGCACGAACGCCCTGAGTTGATCGTGTGCATAATAATCCCTCACTGATCAAGTGAGGGTGCATGCACATGAATATGAGCAAGGTGGTGTTCGGGTTTTTCGTCCTGCTGGCGCTGACCCTGAATTTCGGTTTCTTTCTCGGCGAGATCGACAACCCTGATCATCACAACGTCTACGAGTTGTTCGCCGCGCTGGTGGTCGGCCTGATCGCAACCGTGATGAAACTGGGCGAGCGCTCGCAGATGAGCGCCATGCTGCTGGCGTCCAGCCTGGTTGTCGACTTGCACCTGATCGCTGCAGCCGTGGTCTGGGGCATTGCCGTTCATGTCACCGATACCGGCCTGACGCCGGCGGTGATGGCGACCATCGTGTCACTGTCCGGAGGCGCATTGCTCGCCAACCTGCTGTCGGTGGTGCTGCTGACCATGGATACCGCCGGCTA
This sequence comes from Wenzhouxiangella sp., assembly GCA_007134485.1. GTDB lineage: Bacteria > Pseudomonadota > Gammaproteobacteria > Xanthomonadales > Wenzhouxiangellaceae > Wenzhouxiangella. Next base: position 33,124 of record SLKT01000022.1, read on the forward strand.
CAGTCGCTGAGCAAGCGCCTGGCCATGCACGATTCCTATATCTTCCAGTTCTTCCAGCGGATGCGCGTTCCGCTGGCGGTGCTGATTTCGGCCTACGCGATCGCCACGGTCGGCTTCACCCTGATGCCCGGTGTCGATGATGAGGGCAATCCCTGGCGCCTGAGCCTGTTCGAAGCTTTCTACGTGGTCAGCTACACCGGCAGCACGATCGGCTTCGGCGAGGTGCCGTACGAGTTTTCCGCCGCTCAGCGCATGTGGACCATGGTCAGCATCTACCTGACCGTGTTCGCCTGGCTGTTTTCGATCGGCTCGATCATCTCCCTGCTGCAGGATCCGGCGTTCAGAAGCTCCCTGCAGCGCAGTCGCTTTCGTCGCGCCGTGCGCGCCATTGACCGGCCCTTTTACCTGGTCTGCGGTCATGGCGATACCGGACGCCTGCTGACCCAGGCGCTGACCGACCGACACTTTCCGGTCGTGGTGGTCGACAACAACCAGGACAAGATTGATGCCTTGTCGGTGGAACCGATGCGAGCTCCGGTCAGCGCCTACTGCATGGACGCACGCCTGCCGGACAATTTGTGCGACGCGGGCTTGCGCAGCCGCTGGTGCATGGGCGTGCTGGCCGTGACCAGCGACAGCCAGGTCAATCTCAAGATTGCCATTTCCGGCAAGCTGCTCAACCGTCGATGCAGCGTGCATGCCCGGGCCGATTTCGTGGAGGTCGCCGACAATATGCGATCGTTCGATACCGACCAGGCCATCAGTCCGGTCGACGAGTATGTGCGACGCATGCGCCTGGCCATTGAACAGCCCAACGCCTTTCGGCTTTATCACTGGCTGCAATCCAGACCTGAAGCACGGCTGCCCGAGGTCCGCCAACCACCACGTGGACGCTGGATCCTGTGCGGATTCGGCGCGCTCGGGAAAGCGGCCTACGAAATGCTGATCGAGATCGGAATGGAGGTCACCGTCATCGAGGCCGATGCCCGAATCCCCGGCCTGCCTGCAGGCACCATCCAGGGGCGTGGAACCCAGGCCGAGACGCTCCAGGAAGCGGGCATCGAGCACGCGGTCGGACTGCTGGCGACCACCGGCGACGATGTCGACAATCTCTCCATCCTGATGACCGCACGTCAACTCAACAGAAAGCTGTTCTTCGGCGTGCTGGAAAACGGACTGTCCAGCCATCCTCTGTTCCGGGCGGCAAAACCGGACTTCATCGGCCAGCCCAGCATGGTGATCGCCGGCGCCATGCTCAGCCGCATCCAGTCGCCCCTGCTCGAGGCATTTCTGAAGCGCCTGATCACCGGACCCGATGATGTCGCCGGCGAGTTACTCGAGCGCCTGCAATCCTGGGACCAGGCAACGCCGCCGGAGTTGTTCACCCTGCGCATCAGTCAGCGGCGGGCACCGGCCGTTGCCGCATTGATGGAACGCGGGCTTAAAGTACCCATTGCGGCGTTGATGGACGACCCTGCGGGCCGGCAAGCGTCGCTTCCTGTCGAAGCCTTGATGCTGTGCCGCGAGGGAGAGAATATCTTGCTCCCCGATCCGGCCACCGAACTGGCCAGTGGCGATCGACTGCTACTGGCCGCCGGAACCGGCATCGGCCATAGAATCGGCCGTCTTATCAACAGTGAAAACGCCCTGTCCCGCGCCGTGACCGGCCAGGACCTGCACCCCGGCTGGCTGTGGCATCGCTTGTTTCCACGAACGAGGCCGGGCTGAACAGAGCGGTCCACGAGTCGCTATCATGGGGGTTGATTCAACGAGAGAACAAACCATGCGTCTTCGCGTGTTCGTGATGCTGTTTCTGTTGGTGCTGTGGGGAACCACTCAGGCGCTGGCCACCGATCGTGGCGATTCCCTGGAGAAAAGCCTGGAATCCGGACAGGCTGAACTGCGCGTGCTCTGGGTGGCCTCCGAGGGCTGGGCCGGGCATGACGAACAGGGCCGCCTGACCGGGGTCACCGTCGAGATCATGCGCCGCTTTGCCGACTGGGTCCGGAGCGAACACGATCTGGATGTGAAACTGAACTTTGTCGAAGTGGACGACTGGTCGCGTTTCTATCAACGAATCCGGGATGGGCAGGACGGCCTGTTCGGGCTGGGCAACGTCACCATTACCGAGGCCCGGCGCGAGGAGTTGGCCTTTTCACCAGCCTACGTCACCAATATCGCCGTACTGATCAGTCATCGTGACGTCCAAGATCTGCCTGAACCTGCACGGCTGGCCGAAACCTTTGCCGGACAACGTGCGCTGGGTTTTGCCGGCACTCTGCACGAGCAACGTTTGCGCAGACTGGCCGAGAAGCACTGGCCGGACATGCCGCTGGATCTGGCCGAAAGCAACGACGAAATCATTGCCGCTGCTGCAGCGGACACTCACTTTGGTTATGTCGATGCCTACAACTACTACCGGGCACGTGATCAGGACCAGCCCCTGCGTCGTCACCCGGTACTTGACGATCCCGGCGAAACATTCGGGATCATCATGCCCCTGGACAACGATTGGCAGGATTGGCTGACCGAATTCTTTGCCGCCGACGGCGGACTGCTGGAAACCGAGTGGTACCGCGCGCTGCTGGAAACCCATCTGGGTTCCGAGGTCGCCGATATCCTGACGAATTGACCGGGTTAAACCCCCGGACCACAGTCCATGCAGTTGTCAGGTCGTTCCGGGCCCTGCCTGAGCTGGTGATTGAGATCCTGTAGCGCGGTGCGCAGACCTTCTTCGATGACCGGGTGGTAGAACGGCATGTCGAGCATCTGACTGACGCTCATGCGGCTCTGGACAGCCCAGGCCAACAGGTGACCGATATGCTCGGCCGCCGGGCCGAACATTTCCGCGCCCATGAACAAGCCGCTGCCATGCTCGGCATATAGCCGCAAAAGGCCGCGATTCTTGCCCATGACCCGGCTGCGGCCCTGGTTTTCGAAGCTGACCGATCCGATGGCGTAGCAACCCTGGCAACGCTCGTCGACCTGCTGGATGGTCAACCCGACGGTGGCGATTTGCGGGTCGGTGAATACAACTGCCAAGGGGGTGCGGCGCAAGCCGGTTCGAACGTCCGGAAAGCGACCCGCGTTGGCGCCGGCAATCCGGCCCTCGTCGGCGGCTTCATGCAGCAGCGCCAGGTCATTGTCGGCATCGCCGGCGATGAAGATATGGCTGTCGCCACATTGCATGGTATAGCGATCAAACAGCGGTACACCACGCTCATCCAGCTCAAGCCCGGTATTGTCCAGGCCCAGCCTATCGACGTTGGGTCGACGACCGGTCGCGGCGAGCAGATAATCAAAGGTCTCGGTCTTTTCCTTGCCGTCGTGGTCTTCGAACGAAATCTCGACACCGGCCTCGGTACTGCGAATACCGGTGGTCTTTGCATCGGGGTCGAGCGGAAACTCCTGGTTGAAGGTCTTCAGCGCGATGGCGCGGATTTCATCATCCTGTATGGGACCGACGGCGCCCCCGACACCGAACATGCGCACCCGCACACCCAGACGAGCCAGCGCCTGTCCGAGCTCCAGGCCGATCACGCCCGGGCCGAACACGGCCACGGATTCGGGCAAGTCGGCCCAATCGAAGACCTCGTCGCTGGTGATCAGATGCTCGCCGGCATCCTCCAGGAACGGCACGATGTGGGTGCGTGATCCGCTGGCAATGATCACCCGGTCCGCCCGAATGCGTTGGTCCTTATCAATGATCAGGGTATGGTCGTCCTCGAACCGCGCCATCCCGGATACCTTGTCGCCGGCCGGTATCTCCTCGATCGAATCGAGCACGAAACCGACAAACCGGTCGCGCTCATTGCGGACCCGGTTCATGACTGCAACCCCATCGACTCCAATCCGGCCGGCGTGAATGCCGAACCGATCGGCATGCTGCACCCCGTGATGGGCCTCGGCAGCGCTGATCAGCAACTTGCTGGGCATGCAGCCGACCCGCGCGCAAGTGGTGCCAAATTGTTGGCCCTCGATCAGCACCACGCTGTCGGTGTATTGCTTCGCCTGACGGTACGCGACCATCCCGGCCGTTCCGCCCCCGATGATGGCCACATCGACTCTTTTCTCGTTCATGATCATGACTCGCTTGACTCTGGTGTGTAAAAGCTGACCGGTTCTCACGCATCTTGATTACACATCAATTCTGAATCAGATTTCAACGGCAATGCGCTATTAACCCGGCAGGTATGTAGATCACATTCAGGGCTTCAAGCAGGCCCCGAATCAAGGCGTCGCTCGCAGGTAATGGTGATTCCATTGGCAAGAGCGAGAACGCAGAGTCGGGGCCTGCTTGAAGCCCCTAACCTATTGATTTTTAATGACAGGCCGCAGTGTGGCTTTCGTCAGACTGCGTTATCGAAACTTGCTGTAGAATGACTACAGTGGCGTTTCGCTGCCTTGCAGACGAAAGCCACACTGCGGCTGAATGCGATCTACATACCTGCCGGGTTAATAACATAACGATATTCTTCCACCAGGTCACCGATTTGATCACGCTTCATCACCTTGAAAACTCGCGGTCGCAACGTATTCTCTGGCTGCTTGAAGAGCTGGATCTGAAGTACAAGATCAAGCGCTACGAGCGTGACAAGAAAAGCGGCCTGGCGCCGGCGGCGTTGAAGAAAGTGCACCCGTTGGGCAAGTCGCCGGTGTTGAGGGATGGCGATCTGACCCTGGCCGAGTCGGCTGTCATCGTCGAATACCTGGCTCGTCAATACGGTGATGACCAATGGGCGCCGAAACCAGGTGACGATGATTACTGGGCGTTCAATTTCTGGTTGCATTATGCCGAGGGATCACTGATGCCACCGTTGCTGCTGCGGCTGGTATTCGAACGGGTCCGGACCGGGCCGATGCCGTTTTTCGTGCGCCCGATTGCCAGGGGTATTGCCGACAAGGTCGACCAGGCGTTCATCAATGACCAGATTCGCACCCATTTCGGCTATGTCGATCAACATCTGTCCGAACACGAGTGGTTTGCCGGCAATCAGATCAGTATCGCCGACATCCAGATGAGTTTTCCACTCGAGGCGGCCGTGGCCGGGGGCACCATCGGCGACAGTCACCCTCATATTGTCGCCTTTGTTCAGCGCTTTCAGGCCAGGCCGGCTTACCTGCGCGCGCTTGAAGCCGGCGGCGATTACGACTATGGCCCTCGCGAGGAGGCCTGACGCTGCTTCGAAAGCGACAACGAGCGTAAAGAACCCAATCGGACTTGAACATGGAATCCGCCCTGATTCGAGCACTGCAAGATCCGGCGGTCTATCCCCACCCGGTCGACCAGGTCGAGTTGATCGAAACCCACATCTCGTGGGTGTTGCTGTCCGGTGAGCATGTCTACAAGATCAAGAAACCGGTCAATCTGGGCTTTGTCGACTTTTCCACCCTGGACAAGCGCCGCCATTACTGTCTCGAGGAGCTGCGCCTGAATCGTCGACATGCAGCGGATCTGTACATCGATGTGGTGGCGCTGGGCGGCGAGGAACACGCACCAATTTTTGGCGCCGATGAGAAAGTCATCGAATACGCCGTGCGCATGCATCGCTTCGATACCCGCCTGGAGTTCGATCGCCTGCTTGCCAATAATCAGCTCAAGAGCGAGCAGGTGCGAGAACTGGGCCGGCAGATGGCACAGTTGCACGGCCAGGCCGAGGTCGCCCGCCCCGAAGGGCGCTTCGGCAGCCTTGAGCAGGTCTCCTTTCCAATGCACGATAATCTGGACACTCTGGCCGAATTGTTGCCGCAATCAAGGCAGCAACAGATCGCCATGCTGCGGTCATGGACCGATTCGGAGCTGCAGAACAGCCGTTCCCTGATCGAGCTCAGGTTCAATCAGGGCTTCGTGCGTGAATGCCATGGCGATGCCCACCTGGGCAATGTCACGATTTTTCAAGGCCAGGTCCGCCTGTTCGACTGCATCGAGTTCAACGAGGACTTGCGCTGGATCGATGTCATCAACGACCTGGCCTTTACCGTCATGGATCTGCATGACCGGGGCGCGGCTGCCCTGGCATGGACCTTGCTGGATGAGTACCTGACCCGGACCGGAGATTTTGAAGGTGTGGGACTGCTCAGACTTTACCTGGTCTATCGCGCCCTGGTGCGCGCCAAGGTCACGGCCCTGCAGCTTGAGGATCAGGAACTCGCTGCAAAGGATCGACAAAAACTCACAACAGAGGTCAACGATTATCTTGATCTGGCCCGAGCCTGGACCCAGCCGACTTCACCACGACTGGTCATCACCGTGGGCGTGTCAGGCAGCGGCAAGTCGTGGTTGGCTGAACGACTGCTGGCCTGTTGCGGAATGGTTCGCCTGCGCTCGGATGTCGAGCGCAAACGATTGTTCGATCTCGATGCCGAAGCCCCCAGCCGTTCGGCGCTCTCGACCGGCATCTATTCACGCGAAGCAACCGAAAAAACATACGAAACGCTACTTGATATCGCCGAAACACTGCTGAGGTACGGTTACTCCGTGATCGTCGATGCGACTTTTGTCCGGCGCAATCAGAGAACAGCGTTTCGAGACTTGGCCAGCCGCCTGGACATGCCCTTCGGCCTGCTGCACTGCCATGCCGATCCGGCGGTTCTGCGTGAGCGGATACGGTCACGCAATGCCGCAGGCAAGGACCCATCCGAAGCGGGTCTGGAAGTGCTGGACAAGCAGTTGCAGTCATTCGAGCCGCCGAGTGGCGACGAGCTTGATCATACGTTGACCTGCAACACTGACGATGCGCAAACGCTCGAACGGGCAAGGGACTGGATAACGAGTGCCTGATGGGTCGGGTTTTCATCCCCAAGGATCGACAATTCAATCTCATCCGGGTTCGACAGGTGCTGCAGGGCGCCAAGCATTGTCATGTAGTAAGGTAAGACACATGGTTTGAACTTCCAGGTACATGCCCTTGCGTCCATTGTCGCTGTTCATGGTGATGGTTCTTGCAGTCGGATTATCCGGATGCATGCTGCGCGATGCCCATCGCCAGATGGCCCAGATGGATAGCGCATGCATCATTTCCGGAACCATCGCCTCAGATCGCGACCAGCAAGGTCCGTATATCGTGATTCTGGTGGAAGGAGAAACCAGCCTGCATTCGGATGTCATCCGTCCGGCCGATCACTTCGTCATGGACTCGCCCGGTGGATGGGTGTTTGCCGCGCAACCAAGTAACTATCGAATTCTGGCCTTCCGCAGCCGGGATGGAGACCTCTCCTACACACATGGCGACCCGCTGGTCCTCCATGAAGATGGCCAAGCATTCCATTGCGGCCCCGGCCTGTTCGAACCGGAGATCGACCTTGTCATCGCAGACACCAACGAGGCAGTGGGTGATCTGCACATCGAGCTGAGCCGCGAGCGCGGCAGCTTTTTCGGTGAAGGGGCTCGCATGATGTCCAGTCTCGGTCAGGCGACTGCGTTCGGTGAGGTCACGACCCTGGATCACGCACGTTTCGCAACCGATGTGGCCACCGATAGCCTGTGGCGCCCGGTCGACTTCATGCTGGGTGGCCATGCCGGTGTCTACTTGCTGGACACCTATGATCCCGAGCGCGAGCCGGTGCTGCTGGTCCATGGCATCAATGGTACTCCACGGGTCTTTTCCAAGCTGATCGCCAGCCTCGATCCGGAGCGCTTTCAGCCATGGATCTATTACTATCCCTCGGGGATCGGGTTGAACGAGAATGCCGAATACCTGACCAACATCATGCTCGAACTGGAGTTGCGCCACGGCATTGAACGACTGCACGTAATCGCCCACAGCATGGGCGGACTGGTGGCGAGACAGTTTCTGCTCAATCGTCACGCACGCCAGTCACCAGCCGAGGTCGGACACTTCATCACCCTGTCCACGCCCTGGGGTGGGCACGCTGCAGCCGGTCGAGCCACGGATTCCTCTCCAATCGTGCTGCCGGTCTGGAAGGACCTGGCTCCGAACAGCGAGTTTCTCGCCAATTTGTTCGTGGAATCCAACCATCACGGCGAGACCGCTGTCCTGCCTGAATCGATCCGGAAGTCTCTCCTTTTCAGCCACCATGGCGGCGACCGTCTGACCCGGGGCACCAGTGACGGTGTCATCGCGCTGAGCAGCCTGCTCCGACCTGAGGCGCAACAATCAGCGGCCCAGGTTTACGGAATTGATGCCAGTCATGCGGGCATTCTTGAACACCCGGATGCCATCCTGAAGGTCAATCGCATCCTTGAGCAAGACATCACGAAACACTGATTCGTTCGGAATGCCTGCGTGACGGATCGATGCCGTGAAGATCCGGTGGGTCAAGACGCATCGGGGCCGGCAATGACCCGATTGCGTCCCAGGCGCTTGCATTCGTACATGCGTTGATCAGCGATTCGCATCACTTCATCCAGAGACTGTCCATCAACCTGCCACTGGTCAACGCCAATGTTGGCAGTGATGGTCGCACGAAGACCATTGCGGTCAAGACGGGTTAACCCGGCTATTGCATAAATCTCCGGCGCCGGACCGCTCTGCTGCCCGGTATAGCAGCGTTTCCGGGGTGCGTGCTCAATTTTTCCATCCTCACATAGTGTGAACTATGCTCCGGTTGAAAAATCTGCGCGCCACGCCCCGGAAACACTGCTCTCCAGGCTCCTGCATCCGGACATTTATGCAATAGCCGGGTTAACATGTGGCAATATGGCCGACTCGATCTATCAATCGATTCCCCATCCCGGCCTGGCGGCCGATATCATCCTGGCCGTCCACGGCCTGGTGGTGATCTTCGTGATTGTCGGGCAATTGATGATCCTGCTGGGCATGTGGCGCGGCTGGCGCTGGGTACGCAATGGCTGGTTTCGAATGGCTCACCTGGTCACCATCATCATTGTCGTGCTGCAGGCCTGGCTGGGCCGGCTGTGCCCGCTGACCATCTGGGAACAGGAACTCAGGCGCGCAGCCGGACAGGCATTCTACGACCAATCCTTCATCGAATTCTGGGTGGGGCGTTACCTGTACCTGGACCTGCCCTGGTGGATGTTCGTGTTTGCCTACACGGTCTTTGCCCTGCTGGTGGTCTGGACCTGGTGGACACTCCCGCCACGTTTCGGGCGCAAGACGAGTTGATGGAAGTGCGCTTTCAAGTTCCGCAAAAAGTATGCCGTACACGCTCATCGGGCCTGGGGGGTCGCGCCAGGTCAGCCTGTTCGGGTTGGTCCTCGTAGGGTCGGTCAAGCACCCGGACGAGACGTTTCATCGGCTCAAAATCCAGGTTCTCGATGGCTGCATCCACGGCCTGCTGGGCCAGGTGATTGCGCAGGATAAACGCCGGGTTGACCGCCTCCATCGCCTTTCGTCGGTCGGCATCGGGTCGCTTTTCCGTCGCCAGGCGTTGACGCCATTCAATGGCCCAGGCATCGAATGACTCGGGCTGTTCGAACAGTTCGCGAACGGGTTGGTCGCCCCCGGTATCACGACTGTCCAGGGCTGCCAGGCGTCGAAAGGTCAAGGTCATGTCGGCCTTTTGTTCATGCATGCGCTCCAGCAGCCCCAGGGCCAGCTCGACATCCCCGGGACGCTTCTCGGCCAGCCCGAGCTTGGCGCCGAGACCGGCATGGAAACGGGCCTCAAAGCGTGCCTTGAACGTGCCCAGGACCTCGTTGACCTGGTCGACCGCGGCCGTTTGATCCTCATCGATCAACTCGAGCAGACATTCGGCCAGGCGCGAAAGATTCCACTGGGCGATCATCGGCTGGCGGTTCCAGGCATAGCGTCCGCGCCGGTCAATGTAGCTGTAGGCCGTGTCCGGATCGAAGACATCCAGGTACCCGAAAGGCCCGTAATCGATGGTTTCGCCGACGATCGAGAGATTGTCGGTGTTCATGACGCCGTGTATGAATCCGACCAGCATCCACTGTGCAACCAGATCGGCGGTGCGCTCAACCACCTGCCCAAGCAGGTCCAGGTGGCGCTGCTCGCGATCGATCAACTCGGGAAAATGTCGCCGGATCACGTAGTCGGCCAGCAGCGCGAGGCGATCGGCATCACCGCTGCGGGCAAAGTATTCGAAAGTACCGATGCGAATATGACTGATCGCAACCCGGCACAGAATGCCGCCCGGCTCGGGTCTTTCCCTGAAAACGTGCTCGCCGGTCGAAACGGCCGCCAGCGCGCGAGTGGTCGGAATGCCGAGGGCGGCCATGGCCTCGCTGCCCAGGTACTCACGCACCACCGGCCCGATGGATGAGCGTCCGTCGCCGCCGCGCGAAAACGGGGTCGGCCCCGCACCCTTCAATTGCACATCCCGCCGGGCGCCGTCGTGACCAACCATCTCGCCCAGCAGCAGGGCGCGACCGTCTCCCAGGCGCGGCACCCAGTTGCCAAACTGGTGTCCGGCGTAAACCATGGCCAAAGGCCTCGCCGTATCGGGTGGTTGATTGCCCGAGAGCATGGCCAGACCGTCCGGACCGGCCAGCCAGTCGGGGTCCAGGCCGATCTGCTCGGCCAGATCCCGGTTGAGAGCGATCAGCTCCGGCGCCCGGACCGCAGCAGGCTCCTGGCGAGAATGAAACCCCTCGCCCAGGGAATGAAAACTGTGTTCGAAATTTGGAGGCTCGCTTTCCGGGGCACGCATGTCGTGAATATCTGATTGGCGGCTCGATGAGCCTGCTTCCAGGGTCGCCTGTGAGAATAGCAAAGTCCCACCTTCACAAAGGTAAAGAGAAGCCTGACTAGTGTACCTCAGGGCTCGGGCTTCGTTCCGGAACAAGCCGGCCTCGGGTGGGGAATTTCGCTTCAGTTCGACGCGGTGGCGAGGCCTTCAGCGAAACTCCCCACCCGAGGTCGGCTCGCAGCATCGACTTTCAACGATATAGCCAATATCTGCCGAGGCATGGCGCTGAAAATCTGCCAATTTATGACTTTTCACCCTTGACATCGGGGCGAGAGTGTGCGCAAAGTAAATAGATAAGTTCGTGAGCCGTTTCACGTTCGACACTAAAACTCAAGACCAGAAACGCTATTTTGATTGAAGCCAATACCAGCTCCAAAGACGCGTCGCGCGGTTTGCCGTGCCTGCTGTCAATGGGCTCGGCAATCGTTTGCGTTCAACCAGATCCCGGGGGACAAGGGAGTGGGTCCTGGTCAAGTTCTGGTCATCCCCTGACCCGTTAATTCATACAGAGGACCCATCCAATGAAGCATTCCACATCGTGGCTGACTGCACTTGCCGGTGCGGCCAGCCTATTTCTTGCAGGCAACGTTCTGGCCGACGACAATCGCTATATTGTCCAGTTCGCCCCAGGCGCGGCTGGCCAAGGCAAGGCCGATATTCAGGCCCTGGGTGGTCAGGTTGAGATCGACATGACCAACCGCAGCATCAATGCCATGGCGATCACCATCCCCGGCCAGGCGCTCAACGCGCTTCAGAACAACCCCAATATCACCAATATCGAGGTAGACCAACGTCGATATCCAATGGCCGACGAAGTCCCCTACGGCATCGAAATGGTCCAGGCGGACCTGGTTTCGGATGAGTTTGCCGGTAACCAGAATGTCTGCGTCATCGATTCCGGATACTACATCGATCACGATGACCTGCAGTCCAGCAATGTCACCGCCAGCCCGGACTCCGGCAGTGGCGACCCGTATATTGACCCCTGCGGTCACGGCACGCATGTCGCGGGCACCATTGCCGCCCTGGCCAATGGCGGCGGGGTACTCGGCGTGCTGCCCAGTGGCAATGTCGCACTGCACATCGTCAAGGTGTTCGGTGACGACAACTGGTCGGGTGGTTCATGCGGCTGGAGCTACAGTTCAAGCCTGGTCAATGCGGCTTACGAATGTGGCGATGCCGGCTCGACCGTCATCAATATGAGTCTCGGTGGCGGCACCTCAAGCAGCACCGAGGACCAGGCTTTCCAAGACCTCTATGATCAGGGCGTCCTGTCAGTGGCCGCCGCCGGCAACTCCGGCAACACCTCTTACAGCTACCCGGCCTCCTATGATTCCGTCATTTCCGTGGCCGCCATCGACAGCAACAAGGACCTGGCCAGCTTCTCGCAGCGCAATGATCAGGTGGAACTTTCAGCCCCCGGTGTTGATGTGTTGAGCACGGTTCCTTTTGCCGATGCCGCTCTCGAAGTCGACACCGGCTACACCGCCTCCGCACTGGACCGCTCGGCCAGCACCACTTCAGAAGGTGGGTTGGTTGACGGTGGACTTTGCACCTCGGCCGGCAACTGGTCGGGACAGGTCGTGTTATGCGAACGTGGCCAGGTCTCGTTTAGCGACAAGGTCTCGAACGTTGAATCCGGCGGTGGTGTTGGCGCCGTGATCTACAACAACGAGCCCGGCGGATTTCTGGGCACCCTGGATTGCAGTGGTCCGCCGCATCGTGCCTGCTCGAACATTCCGGCCGTCAGCATCAGCCAGGCCGATGGCCAGCACCTGACCTCAAACCAGATTGGCAGCTCGGCCTTCGTCTCCACGGTCAGCACCGTTCCGGCATCCGGCCATGAGGCCTGGAGCGGCACCTCCATGGCTTCGCCGCATGTGGCCGCCGTGGCCGCCCTGGTCTGGAGCTATGCACCCGATGCTTCTCCAGGGGAAATTCGCGCCGCTCTGGCGGCAAGTGCCGAAGACCTGGGTTCGGCGGGTCGCAACAATGAGTTCGGCTACGGCCTAGTTCAAGCACAGGCAGCGCTTGATTATCTCGGCGGTGGCGGCGATCCCGACCCTGATCCCGATCCGAATGAGCCCCCAACCGCAGAGTTTAGCTATAGCTGTGACGAACTGAGCTGCACCTTCGACGGCAGCGCCAGCTCCGACCCCGACGGCACCATCGAAAGCTTTGAATGGACCTTTGGCGACAGCAACAGTGCTTCCGGTGAAATCGTCAGTCACACCTATGCCAATGATGGCACCTATACCGTCACCTTGACGGTCACCGACAATGATGGCGACAGCGACTCCACCAGCCAGCAGGTGACTGTTGAAGCGATTCCGGACGATGACGACGATGATGATGACGGCGGCGAAACCGGTAGTGTCTCCGTTGGCTCGATCGAAGTCAGTGTCCGTTCGCGAGGCCCATGGCGCAATGGCGAAGCATACGTTACGGTAGTCGATTCCGACGGCAACACCGTCTCCGGCGCGACCGTCACCGGCACCTTCAGCGGTGATGTCTCCGGTACGGAAACCAGCGAACCCACCGGCTCCAACGGCGTGGCCTTCCTGGAAAGCGATCGCGTTCGTCAGAATTCGATCAGCTTCGAGTTCTGTATCGATAACATCTCGCACGCCGACTTCGACTACGATGCATCGGACGACGCAGTAACCTGCGTATCGAACTGATCCGTCAATAGTCAGCAAGACGATCAAGGCCCCGCACCGCGGGGCCTTTTTTTTGCATCTTGGGTCAGTCGTTTTCCAGCGCCGCCTCAAGGTCCCGCCAGAGATCGTCAGGACTTTCAAGGCCGACCGAAAGGCGCAGCAGCCGATCATCGATGCCCTGGCGGTCCCGCTCCTTCGAATCGAGCTTGGCGTGGCTGGTCCGGGACGGCTGGCAGATGGTCGATTCCACGCCCCCAAGACTGACTGCCGCCTGGATCAGGGCGAGACGATCCAGAAATCTTTCCGGATCGATATTCCTGGACAAGCGAAAACTCAGCATGGCGCCGAAATCCGACATCTGCCTGCCGGCCAGTTCGTGATCCGGATGACTGTCCAGGCCCGGGTAGAAAACCTCGCTGACCCCGGAATGATCCGCCAGACGCGCGGCCAAGCGCCCTGCATTCTCGGACTGGCGCTCGATCCGGACCGCCAGGGTTTTCAGGGACCGCTCCAGCAGGGCGAGATCCTGGCCATTGAGACTGGAACCGATGCGGATAGCCGTGGGGCGTATGGCATCCATCAGGTCAGCCCGGCCTACCACGGCACCTGAGAGCAAATCGGAATGGCCACCGAAATACTTGGTGGCCGAATGCACGACCAGATCGAAACCGAACTCGATCGGGCGTTGCAGGATGGGTGTGGCGAAGGTGTTGTCGATGACACTGACCAAGCCGTGCCCCCGGCAACACTCGGCAACCCGGGACAGGTCGATCACCCGCATCAGCGGGTTGGTCGGTGACTCGACATGAATCAACCGGGTGCGCTCGGTCACCAGGTCATCCAGGTGATCGGGACCCCCGTCCCAGACGGAAAACGTCATGCCCAGCGGCTTGAGCAGCCCCTCGATCAGATCGATCGTGCCGCCGTAGATCCCATCGAGCACGATGGCATGATCTCCCGGCCTCATCAGGCCGAGAAAGACTGCACTGATGGCGCCCATGCCACTGGCCGTGACCAGTCCGGCCTCGGCGCCCTCCAGAGCCGCGACCCGCGTGGCCACCAGGTCGTGGTTGAGGGTGTTGTGATAGCGCGGATAACGCACATGATCGGCGCGGTAGTCAAACGCCGAACTGGTCACCACCGGGGTATTCAACCCGAACGGCGCCGGATAGTCCCCGGCGCCGGCATGAATGCAAAGCGTTTCAGGGGCAGCCTTCTTGTCAGCCATGTCCGATCTCTTGTTTCAAGAAAACCAGACTATACCCCGCCCAACTGACCCCTGACCCCTGAATCCTGACCCCTCAGCAGTCGGATCAGTAATGCACCGTGCAGCCGTAAGGCCGCGTGACCGGCTCACTGATCTCTTCACCGGCGGCCAGCTCGTTCAGTGCAGCCACGACATACTGGGTTGAATCGGGAATGTCATCGGCATTGCGGCTGGGATTGGAGTCGATGCCGCCCATGTACAGCAGCATGCCTTCCGGATCGATGATGTACATGTGCGGGGTCACCCGCGCATCGTAGGCCCGCCCCATTTCACCGTCTTCATCCAGCAACACTGCGGTTGGGTAGGCGTTTCGATCACGGGTCAGCTCATCGGCTTTTTCGGCCGAAACGTGTCCCTGGGCTCCCGGCCTGGAGGAAATGACGCTCAGCCAGACCGCATCGTGCTCGTCACGGGCCATGCGCTGCTGCATCTGCATGTTGCCGGGCTCGTAGTGCTTGACCACGAACGGACACTCGTGGTTGGTCCATTCCAGGATGACCATCCGGCCTTCGAATTCGGATAACGAACGGACTTCACCGGCGGTGTCGACGACACTGAAGTCCGGTGCGGGCTTGCCGATCTCGGGGGCAGCCGAAAGGCTGGAGGCTAGAGCGACCAGGGTCGCGGTTGCCAGCAATTGCAGGAAACGGTTCTTCATTGTTCAGATCTCCTTGTTCAGAGTTGTTCAATCGCCTGGAGCACCAGGCCGGGTGTCAATACCTGTGGCAAAACCCTCGGATCGTCTCCGTTGCGCGGATAGACCACGTATAGCGGCACGCCGTTACGACCATATTCTGACAGATACTCGGTAATGGCCGGGTCACGTCGGGTCCAGTCTCCCTTGAGGTAGACCACATCATGTTCACTCATCGCCTGACGTACCGGATCCGTGTTGAGGGCCACACGCTCGTTGACCAGGCAGGTCACACACCAGTCGGCTGTCATGTTGACCAACACCGCCTGTTGCGAGTCGGCACGCAGTTCGTCCAGTCGCTCGACCGACCAGGGTTCCCACCAGGCCTCGGTCGGGGTGGTGGTCTGGCTGTGTTGCTGCACGGCCGTGCCCAATGCGGCCACGGCGGCGATCAGACTCAGACCCACCCCGGCATGTCGGGCCACCGACAGGTTCGGTCCCCGGTCGCGCTTGCCGCCCAGCCACAGGGCAAAGGCCAGCGCCACCATGCCGGCCAGGAATGCGGCCAGACCGTTGGCGTCGGTCTGTCGGGCCAACACCCACAGCAACCACACCACCGCCAGGTACAGGGGAAAAGCCATGGCCTGCTTGAAGGTGTCCATCCATGGCCCGGGCCGGGGCATCTTGCCGGCCAGGGTCGGGCTGAAACTCAGCACCAGCATGGGCAATGCCAGCCCCAGTCCCAGCGCCAGGAACACGCTCATGGCCATGGGCCACGGCATGAAGACGGCAACACCCAGCGCAGTACCCATGAACGGTGCGGTACATGGACTGGCGACCACGCAGGCCAGAATGCCGGTAAAGAACGAACCGCGTCGGCCGCCTTTTTCGGTCAGTCCCTGGCCCACCCCCATCAGGCGGGTGCCGAAATCGAATAGTCCTGAAAGTGACAGGCCCAGGGTAAACAATACGTAGATCAGAATACCGACAAACAATGGCGACTGAAGCTGGAAGCCCCAGCCGATCGCCTCACCGCCTGCACGCAGAAGCAGCAGAATGCCTGCCAGGATCGCAAAACTCACCAGAACGCCAGCGGTATAGGCCAGTCCATGGCCACGTTGGTCATCACCGCCACCGACCACGCTCATGGCCTTGATCGACAGCACCGGAAACACGCACGGCATCAGGTTGAGCAACACCCCGCCGGCGAGCGCCAGAAGAATCGCCAGGGCCCAGCCGACCTGAGCATCTTCGCTCAAGCCCGCGATGGTCTGCAGATCGCCCTGCTCGGCCTCCAGCGACCAGGCCTGTTCACGCTCCGGATCAACCAGGAGAAAACGCAGAGCGTCCGGTTCCCGGGACATGAACGTGGACAGTTTCTGGGCGACAAGAATCTGGCCATTGGCGACGTTCACCGTGGCCGGTTCGGCATGATCGACCAGGCCTTCGACGGCCGAGTAGAATTCCCACTGATCACCAACCATCAGGTCCGCGGTTTCGATCTGCAGGCTGAGCTGTCCGCCTTCAATGCTGAAGACAGCCGGCCAGTCCACCGGTTCGGGCTGGCGGTTCTCGGCCCATTCGAACAACCTTCGGTGGTCCGTGTTGATCTCCGGCGATTGATCCTTCACCGGCAGACTCAGTTGCAGCCGGGCATCGCCCGGAATGCAGATTTCTTCGCACACCAGCCACTCTGCATCGGCCTCGATGACGAAATCCCGGTCCAGTGGAAAGTCCGCCGGAACCTCGATGGTGACCGGCAGCAGGTGTTCATCCTTGTAACCGTAATTGACCAGGTGCCCCATGGGCATGGGGCCGGGGTATGG
The DNA here is from genome assembly GCA_007134485.1 of Wenzhouxiangella sp. Lineage (GTDB taxonomy): Bacteria > Pseudomonadota > Gammaproteobacteria > Xanthomonadales > Wenzhouxiangellaceae > Wenzhouxiangella. The sequence continues at coordinate 50,143 of SLKT01000022.1, forward strand.
CCAGTCGATCTCGCCGGCAACCGCGCCTTCGGGCAGGGTCCAGCGAATCTCGGTGGGCAACCCGGAATCGCCCGGGTTTTTCCAGTATGTGTGCCAGCCCGGATCGGGCAACAGGCGCAAACCAACCGTGAACGATGTCCCCGGCTGAACGCTGGTGACCGCTGCAACCAGCTCGGCCTCGATATGATCGCGCTGTACCGGGCCGGTGTCCTGGTCCGCGAATGCCGTCACGGACAACAGGCCGACGACCAGCCACAGCATTGCGCGATTCAAACCTTTCAGCATGAACTTTCCCGGAAGAGCCTTCCAGGTCAATCGGACATCGTGTGGCGTGCGGAGTTCTGATAAGCCTTTTGGGATTGAGGGGGCGGGGCGACGAGTGGCCTTGCCCGGGGCCGCGCTCGAGGTGAACGGCGGGGTCGACGCTTTGAGTTCCGTGGCGTTTTGGTGCCGACCGAATTTCGTTTGTATCGATGGGCAGGGGCTTGGCGTTAGCAGACTTTTCAGACGCTTCGAGTACGGAAATGCACTGCTTGCTTCCGTCACCTCGAGCCCGGCCCCGGTCAAGCCCACTCGTCGCTTGTCGGGTGGGAGTAGATTGATGGGGGAGTTCGGACTCGGCCACCACCAGACTTTCAACCTTCTCCTACCTGTCGCATCGGGTGGTATTTGACCGATCATGAACTGACCGGGTGGCGGCGGAGAGCACCAGGCTTTACCCGGGCCATGGAAGCCACCCATTGCGAAACGGAGGTTACTCTGCGTCCAATCATCGACTTGAAGACCGGACCGACCCCAAGGCCACCAAACTCGAAGCATTCGACCACGCCGATCACCCGGTCAGTCCATGATCGGTCGGATACCACCCGATGCTTCTCGTCCCCTACCAATAATCTCCCCGAGGATTGGTGTGATCGGTGGTTCCTTGATCGTCTTCAGCACACGACCACTGTCCCGATTCCTCA
>SLKT01000097.1 GCA_007134485.1 Wenzhouxiangella sp.
CCAGCTAATGGCCAGCAGGAGGAATTCGAGACAGAATCGTGCCCTTCACCTCCGGGTGCTCCGGAGATCGAAATTCATTCACTAGAGTTATCCAGTGGTGGTATTAGCGTACAGACCAATGTTTATCCGAATAATTCTTTCGTTAATGTCCGGTACCATTGGGGCCTGTCAGAGGGGCATTACCCCAATCATTTCGATTATTGGGATAATCCGATCGATCCAGATGATGTGTATGACTTTGGATTTTTTCCTGCGGATGATTGGCTGGAAGAGGTCGACTGTGGAACAACCTATTATTTTAGGCCTTCTGCCACCAATACCGACGGGCAGACCGGATATGCGGACCCCGAAAGCATTACCACGGGACCTTGTCCTTGCGATTACTCAATCAGTCCCACAAGTGGCAATGCTGATGCGGAAGGCGGCCAAGGAACGGTAGAAGTGACGGCAGGTTCAGGTTGTGACTGGAGTGCAAACAGCAACGAAAACTGGATACAAATCGAGTCTGGAGGTTCTGGGCAAGGTTCTGGAATTGTGGAGTACTCTGTCGATGCCAATCCGAACACAAGTTCGCGTAGTGGCACTATCGAGATCGCTGACTTGGACTTCACAGTTGAGCAAGAAGGTCAGACTGAAACGCGAATTCTCAGCCTGAGCGGCAACCTGGATTTTGGTGATGTCCAGGTTGGCTCCAGTGCAGACCGAACCTTGAATATCAGCAACGAGGGTAACTCTACGCTTTCTGTGTCGGAGATTTCCTATCCATCCGACGTGTACTCCGGAGACTGGGATGGGGGGGATATTGCAGCTGGGGACTCGCGCGAAGTCACAATCACCTTTGCTCCCGATTCCGCGCAATCCTACAGCGGAAATGTAACGGTTGAATCCAACAAGACCAGTGGTGATGACGAGCACCCGATTTCCGGTACGGGCGTGGAGACCCCAACGTATTCACTGACGCTTGATAAATCCGGCTCCGGTTCAGGAACGGTCATAAGTGATCCCGCTGGCATTCACTGCGGGCCTTCTTGTGATAGTGATACAGGCGAATTCCCTGAGGACGAAGCCGTAACACTGACTGCATCTCCCGTCAGTGGCTCCTTTTTTCTCGGTTGGTCGGGTGATGTTGATGGGGGATGCGAGAGCATTCAGCCATGTACTGTCACAATGACTCAAGCCCGTGATGTGACGGCTACGTTTGTTTTGGCAGATGGATTCGATCTGCCGGCGTATTCGACGACTGGCTGGGATGCTCCCGGATATATCACACTTGATCCAACCGATCCCGAGACAGTGTTGGTTATCAACCCTGACCAACCGAACCACGTGTTTGCAGCCACATTCATAGGCAATGATTTCGATACACAACTGGGCCTGGCTACCAGTGGGGGCGATTTGCCCCAGGACATGATGATCGCCATTGACACCGAGACTGGTGCATTTCAGGAATTGGGGCTGGTCAGCAATAGCCCGGGTAATAACTGGACATCGATGAAGTGGGATTACGCCACGGAAACACTGTATGCCGTGTCAGTTGATGAGCTTTACACTATTGATCCGGATACCCTGAACGCCAGCCTGGTGGGGCCGATCGAGGGTGATGGACTCAATCCCGATCCCATCATTATTTCGATGGCGATCTCGGCCGATGGTCAGATGTATGGAATTGATATTGTCGATGATGTCTTTCTGGCCATAGACAAGAATACCGGTGAGGCGGTGGTTATCGGGCCGCTGGGTGTGTCACCCAACTTTGCTCAGGACATGGATTTCGATCATCAGGATGGCACACTTTATTGGGCGGGGCAATTCAGTGCTGGAGATAGTCAGATACTGACCATCGACATTGAGACCGGGTCGGCCACCTCCATTGGTGACGTTCATAACGGGACTCAGCTGCTCTCATTTTCACTGGCTGTGCCCGCGGAGCCGAGTTACACACTAGATGTGGAATCAACCGGTGCTACGAATGTACCAATCTTCGGCAGTCTGCCAAAATACGACGGAACCACAAACTACTCCATAACTGGAATTTCCCCTGACACCTCGATCAGTTTTACAGCTTCGGCTACCTCGGGCGATGCCGAGTTCAGCAGTTGGAGTGGTTGTGACAGTGTCTTTGGCACGGATGGTCGCACTTGCATGGTGACCATGGACCAGAATCGAACCATTACAGCCAACTACAGTACGAGTTGCAACTATTCGATCAATCCGACCAATACCAGTGTGGGGTCTGATGGTGGAAGCGGTACGGTGAATGTTTCGTCAGGAGCCGAGTGCAGCTGGACGGCAAGTTCCAATGTCGGCTGGATTACGGTGACATCCGGCGGTTCCGGGACGGGTAATGGATCCTTCAATTATTCGGTGAGCTCAAATTCATTATCCAGTTCCCGATCCGGGACTATCACAGTGATGGATCAAAATTTCATTGTTGAGCAGAGTGGCCTGGATGAATACACCCTGACCCTGGAAAAAAGTGGTTCTGGTTCCGGCACTGTAACCAGTGATCCACCGGGAATCAGCTGTGCACCATCCTGCAATACCAATACAGGAACTTTCAGCGAGGGAACAACTGTAACGCTGACAGCATCCGAGGAGAGTGACTCAATCTTCCTGGGCTGGTTCGGCCCCTGCTTGGGAACCGATGAGTGTGAATTCACCATCGACCAGGACCTTACCGTAATCGCTGTCTTCGACCTTGAAGTTGATAGTGATGATCGTGTCTTTCACAGCAGGTTCGAAGATGCACTAGCGGCCGGCGGCGTTGTTGAAGGGGTTTCCTTCGCGGGCACCGTGTCCGGCATTACCGGCAATGGTGATTGGGCCTCCGACATGCGTCTGGATCTTGTCAGTCCCGATGATCAGGGGTTTGCAGTGGGAGGTTTTGGAACTGATGCTGCTGATGTGGATTGGGATTTTCAGGGATCAGATTCAAATGACGATGGGACTTACTCCAGCCAGCATTCCAATGCCTATCCTGGTGGTGCGCAGTTGGACGGCACGTGGACCGTGACCCTGGACCATACATGGTCGGGCGGGGTAACAATGTCCTGGAGCGAAGTTAGCATCGCGCTTCAAGGAAGTGACGGAACAGAGTTGGGCTGGCTATGTATTGATCACGTGGATGTAGCGCCGGACAGTCCAGAGACATTAGAACTTCAGCCTACGGAATGTGACTTCCAGGGCGTGAATATCCTTCATAATATCTCTATGTCGCCCACGTCACCCGCGGAGTTAGAGGTGGGCTCGCAAGTTATTGTGGACTTTGATTATGAGGTCTCCCATGCTGAAGGTTTCCGAGTATGGGCGACCGCGTTCTCACAGGGTGATTTTGTAGCCTCGCAACCTTCACCGCTTGAATCGCCCGGCGAAGGTTCGCTACAGCGTGCGTTTTCCGTGAATCAGGTTATCGAGGTTGATCAGATCAGAGTGCGTGCCACAAACCCGGACCAAACTGAAACATTTCATGAGGAGCTCATTCCCGTGGAATACATATTCGGAATTGCTGAAGGAGAAAACATCATCGAAGATAGCGATTTCGAGGCGGGCACACCCAATGACTATTGGGAAGAATATTCGACGAATTTCGGCTCCCCACTGTGTTCATTAGATACTTGCCCAGATTGGTTCGGTCCGTACAGCGGCTCCTGGTGGGGGTGGTTTGGCGGCCATGGCGGCAAGATCGAGTCTGGAAGTCTTTCTCAGGAAGTCGTGATTCCTCAGGGATCATCAGGGCAGCTGCAATTTTGGTTGGCAGTTCCTACCACGGAGGGTACCGGACATTTGAGGGTCAACCTGGGCGGCCAGGAGATATTATTCGTGGATGAATCCGATGGCCCGGATTATGCTGCGTATCAACTCGTCACCATCGATGTGGATGCATTTGCCAACGGCACTCCACAGACGCTGGAATTCGATTCAGTGACTCATGGTGACGGAACCGTTAACTTTTTTGTTGATCAGGTCAGTTTGACCGTCTCACAATGATGCTCTCTACCTGGAAAAACCGGGACACACAGAGCGCCGGCCAAAGCCGGTGGTAGATCAAGCGGTGAAAGTCCGCTATCTGGAAAGGGCTAGCACCCCGCCAGAGCCCCGAGTCATGGGCTGCTGCTCGTAAGGGCATCGGCTAAGCGTTGACAGGGGAAGGTGCCGGCTCGGTATTGAGCTCCGAAATCAGCTTTGAGAACGTCGACCTTGTTGTGTGATGGGGAAGGCAACACGGACAGCCGCGTTATGCGAGTGGCTGCCCGGTTCTCCGGAGTCATAGACCCGGTGCATGTACTGATGTCTGCCACACGGAAGCCGGGAGGCCCCGATCAATGCCGTCGATGATTCCACGACGGCCGGGCTGAGGAAACAATGAAATGAGCTCAGCTTTGTGATCGGGGAGTCGGACAGGACCGTACGCGCTGATCCGCCTTCTGGCCATGGCTTCATCCGCTACGCCAAGAAACAAGAAAAACAAGAAGGACAGACCAAAAACAAGAAGGACAGACAGCAACTGAAAAGTCCTGACTACCATCCGAGGCCATCTCCGGCACCAAAATGTCGCTCCAACTACCATGTTTTTCTCCGCATCGGCCGTCACTCGCGGGTTCTCCAGCAATCCGGCTTCAAATCCTGAATTCCAGGCATGCCGATTCCCGGATCAGGTCCGGTTTGGTGTCGATAATGAGTTTGTGCCGTTTACGTGGGTTGTTGTTTGCGCAGCAACAACTTGGCGCGCTCGCCGGAAACTCCCCTCATCCAGGTCTGGCCCAGTTCGGCGGCCTTGGCCATCAAGGCTTCGGCCGAACCGATAGCGCGGTAGTAGCGGGTTTCGGTTCCCTGGACCTGGCGCACCCATTGCTTTGGAGCATCAGCCAGGCTCCAGATGGCGTCCGGTGGGTCGGACTGCTCCTGGCGGCGCAGTTTGCCGCGTTTATCGGTTCTGGCCTGCTCGCCGGTCCACTGCACCAGGTCGATGTAGCTGGACTCGGTCATCTCCAGCAGGTTGTTGGCGTCCAGGCCGGCGACGGGTTTGAGGGGACGGTCCAACAATGACTCGCCCGGCCGCATTCTTGCTGACAAGGATTCCCTTTCCTTCAGTCGGCGCTGGATGGAGGTGTGGTCGGAATCGATCAAGGTTTCCCATAAGGGCCTGAACGAAGCGCTCTTCCATCTCCGGCGAGTCGGCATGTTTCAGCGGGCCAGGAAAGGCCTTCAGCCAGCAGCGTGCCACTTCCTCGTCAGACATCGCCCAGGGTTGTTGTGGATCGACATACAGGACCACATGCCAGTGGTTGCTCATAACACTGTACGCATACACCGACACTGTGAAGCACTCGGCCAGTTCCAGGATGCGATCTTCGATCCATTGGCGGCGATGCTCAAAGCACTTGCCGGTCAGCTTGTCCTGCCCGCACAGGAAGGCACGCCGGACACAACGGCTGACGCAATGATCCCGGATTATTCATGATCCAGACGTAGCGAGACGGTTCAAGGCCCTGCAGATGCGGGGTTTCGCGACCAAGCGAACCGGAAGCGTAGTCACTCCTACGGTGAGGATTCGCGACCGAGCGAAACGTCGCAGATGTGGGGTCTGGAGCCGTCGCAGTAGGCTGGGTCATGAATAATCCGGGATGATAGGTGCCGGGCTCCTCGGTGATGACCAGATGGCTGCGGGGATAGGTCATGGCGATGTTGTGCCGATTACGCAGAACGAGCGAATCCGGAAAACCAGCCCGGATCAGGTAGGAAAAACCCTCAATGGCAAATAGGAAGTTCTCCCATCTGTCAGATTACACAGAATTTAGGATTGGAAATTTCAGCGTTCACCCACGCGATCAAGTACCGCGTGGATGACCTCTGGGGCGATGCGAAAGTCGCTTTTGTGCAGTTGCTCGAATACCGCGCGTGCCGATGGGATGAGTTTTTGGGTGCGGGCCTGACTGATTACGGCTGCAGTTCCGGCAATCGTGATCCCGCATTCGCGTGCCTGAGCTCGACCGTCGCGTTCATCGATCAAGAGCAGAGAGCCCGGGTGCCTGTTGGCCAGCTCGATACAGGCTCTCTCAACTTCATCCAGATCCAATCGCCCGCGTGGCTTTATCGCCTCGGGCCAGGTCTTGAACCAGCCGCGCTCATGCGCTTTCCGGAGCGCGGTTTCATCGACGGTCTTGCGGCCGGACAGGATTTCGCTTTTGACTTGACCGGGTATCCAGACCGTCCCAAACAGCCTGGGCAGCCAACCTAGCCCATCGACCCGGCTCAAGCCGATCAGCGGGCTGGCATCACTTATTACGAGGCGAGCCACTGATCGAGCGTATCCATGTCCTTTTCGACTTCTGTTTCGGTCTGACGGATCACCGGTATGCCAAGGCGAGACAGGTGGGTGATGAAATCCGGCAAAGCTATGTCTGCGACTGCCGCGGCCCGGTTGAGCGACAGTTCGCCATCGCGGAATAATGCCGTCGCCAGGGCGGTTCGGACACCGGCCATGTCCATTACCCCGGTCCGTTCCAGGTTCACCATCAGCGCATCAGGCTGGTTGCGGTTCATTACCAACACCAAGTCTTCGCGAGCCTGTCTCAAGGCTTCACTCGGATTGTTCTTCAGGCCGCTGACGTTGACTGTTTTCATGGGAAGATTACATGGGAATATTAGATAGGATCATTGTAGGGTGATCTTTTCTTTCCAGCAAGTGGTTTGTTCTGATTACCGTGTCCAATTTCAAACTCCAGGCATGCCAACAAGCGGATCAGGTCCGCGAAAACTCGCGAAAACTAGGACATACTAGTACCTGCATAAGTATTGCCTCATTCAGGGCTCCTGACGGATTCGCCTGCAAGGCAAAGTGGCGAAGGCATAGTTATTCCAAAAACCGGGACATACAATGCTTGGGCCGCCTCGACAACCCCGCGCCAGGTTCCGAGCGCGGCTCGCCAACGTTTATTTGGCTTGGTCTGGCAGGGATTTCGCCGCGCCATTCGCGTGGTCCAGCCTGTGGCGATCAAAATACCGAGTTCCACGCACGCCAACACCCGGCAGTGCCGGTTCAGGTCAGTTCAAGATTGAAATGTGTCGTCAAGTAGGTCGTTCGTGCAGGATTTTTCTGGGCACTTCGCCAGCTACCCCTTTCATCCACACCTGACCCAGTTCCTCGGCCTTGGCCATCAGCGCCTCGGCCGAGCTGAAGGCCCGACACAGTTCGGAAGAGTTCGGAGGGAGAGTTCGGGATCGGCGAAATTAGAATTGGATGCGGGCAAACTGCGGCAGTCGTATCACGCTTGCCAGCATGTAACTCCGCATGTTACACTCAACCGAGTGATTCGCTCATTCCGCCACAAGGGATTGCGCCGGTTATTCGAAACCGGGCAAAGCCCGAAAGTAGCGTCTGAAATGCAAGCGCGTTGCCTACGGCTTTTGGATGTGCTGAATGGTGCTACCGTTCCGGATGACATGAATTTGCCCGGTTTCTACTTTCACAAGCTGAAAGGCAAGCCGGAACGCTACTCAGTACGGGTGACAGGAAACTGGCGATTGACATTTCGCTGGGGTGATGGTGACGCACTAGACGTAAACCTGGAGGATTACCATTGACGAACTCGCAAAGAATGCCAACCCACCCGGGAGCTGTATTGCGCGAAGACATATTGCCTGCCATGGAGCTTTCCGTTACCGAACTTGCCCGCCGCCTGCGCTTGTCACGTCAAAGCCTGCATCGTATTCTGGCCGAAGAACAACCCATCACGCCGGCGACTGCCTTGAAGTTGGCCCGCTTGCTGAACACCAGCCCGGAAATGTGGCTGAATATGCAGCGCAACCGTGATCTTTGGGAACAGCGCCGCAAGCTGGCTAAGGAACTACAAGGCATTAAACCCGTGGCAGCCTGATTGTCACGAATAGCCAGGAGACATATGGACGCCTCTCCACTGTCAAGGAAAATACAGGACAGGTTGAGCGCCGGCCAACGAGAAACCGGGACATGCTTTATTCGAACGCATCTGAGGTCGTGTAGAGAGGGCTTCCGGGCCCTGAGCAGTGGTAAAACGCGGCACTTGGGTACCGGAGCGCCAAGGAGTCATCTGGATCGATTGCAGCCCGCAGCCCGGGCGGGAAATGCGCGATGTTCATCCGTTCCTGGTGCTGTCACCCAAAGCCTTCAACGAGCGCACCTCGCTGGTCATTGGACTGCCGATGACCACGGCCGAATACAACGCCGATAACCCCTTCGCCGTGTCGGTCGGAATCGCGAAGGGCCGCAAGGCCGGGCAGACCAGCTATGTGCTCTGCCACCAGCCCAAATCCTTCGACTGGCGTCTGCGTGGCGGCGCCCCACACCCGATCAAGAAGCTCAACGATGCGCGCTTTGCAGAAGTTCTGGAAATACTGAACCAGATCATCCGGCTGGCGTGACGGTTCGGAAAATCAGGGCACTTGTGCAGAAGTACTCACCCAGCTACCATATAACCCGTATTATCAGTATGGGTAACCCATAAATGAAAACCACCATGGAACTGCCTGACGCCTTGCTGGAACAGGCGCGCGAACTGGCGCGGCAGGAGGGCACCAGCATGCGCAGGCTGATGGAAGAAGGTTTGCAGCGTGTCGTAGATGCGCGGCAGCGTCGTCAGCGTTCACGGCTGGAATTTCCAACTTTTGGTGGCAGTGGGCTGACGGCCGAGTTCGAAGGTGCCGGATGGGTGGAAATTCGTGCCGAGATCTACCCGGAGTCGCCAGCAGGAGAGCGGTCCTGATTGCCATTGACACCAATCTGCTGGTGTATGCGCATCGACCGGAAATGCCGCTGCATGCCGAGGCTCGGCAATGGCTGAACTCGCTGCCCGAGCGCGGCGAATATTTCGCCATCCCCTGGACTTGTCTGCATGAGTTTCTGGCCGTCGTCACCAACGCACGGATCTTCCGCGAACCCACACCTCTATCCACCGCACTGGAAGCCGTCGCTGCTCTGCACGACAGCGATCTGTTTCGGGTCATTTCCGAATCCGATCGTTACCTTCGCTATCTGGGTGAGGTGGCCAGCGCCGGGCGGGTGAGCGGAGCGATGATTCACGACGCCCGCATCGCCGCCATTTGCCTGAGTAACGGCATCGAACACTTGTGGAGCGCCGACCGTGACTTCACTCGCTTCCCGCGCCTGCGGGTCAGCAATCCCTTGCTGGAGACAGACGAACGCTGATTGTCTGAACAATGGTTTGCGGGTTCCGCCGGGCAACCGGCTGGAAGCTCTGAAAGGGAACCGTGCTGGTCAATACAGCATCAGAATCAATGACCAGTGGCGCATTTGCTTCAAATGGCAAGACAATGCGGCTGCTGAGGTTGAAATCGTGGACTATCACTAGCAACGTCAACTGACGAAATTCTAAATGACTACCGATCGTTTGCCCAATATCCACCCCGGAGAGATTCTTCTGGAAGAGTTTCTCAAGCCCATGGGGATCAGTCAGAATCGGCTTGCTCGAACCATAGAGGTTCCGCCGAGACGGATCAACGAAATCGTGCTTGGAAAGCGACGGGTTACCGCTGATGCGGCAAAGCGTCTGGCGCGAGCGTTCGGAACCTCGGAACGCTTCTGGCTGGGCTTGCAAGCTGACTACGACCTTGAGCAAGCGCACCTCGATCATGGCGAGGAAGTTCGTCGAATTCCCAACATTGCTGCATGACCAAACCCTGAGGTGATCCAGGTTCAGCAATTGCCAGAGTGACCAGAATCGCGTCTTCCACGCATACTATGACTCGGCAGCACCGTCTCTTGCTAGATTAAGGTTGGAGTTGGCTGTCAGGTATGCCGGATGCTTGAGGCTCTTGGCTACTTATTCAACAAGATTTGGAGGGAGGCATCTCAACCATTCACATGGCACTGAAATAGACCAGTGACGTGACCACCAGCAGGACACTGACCACACCGCTGATGGCCATACGCATGCGCCGGGTACCAGTCTGGGTCTGATGTTCTGATCCATAAATGCTCAGACACCCATTGAAGCGCGAACGGTACTGCCAGCATCGAAGCCGCCGAGCCCAGCGGCAGGAACAAGGCGGGCAGCCTGTTTTCGGTTGCGTGGCGGATTTTTTCCCGCATTTGCGAATGATGGTACATGCAGGGACGATATCGTCCCGGCCTCGCCAAGTGGCGGGCAACCGTACCGGCAGGAGTCAGCCATGAGCATGCTTTGTAACCTTCGATTCTTTATCCCGGCATTGATTGTGGGTATTTCAGGTCAGGCGCTTGGCGATGCATTTACCTACCAGGGTCAACTCCTTGATGGCGGACAGCCGGCCCATGGACAGTTTGATCTCCAGTTCTGTTTGCTCGTCGATCAGGACGAGCCGGTGCCGATCGACTGCACCGGCCAGTTTTCCGGTGTCATGATCGAGCGAGGGCTGTTCAGCCTGGATCTGGATTTCGGGCCGGGCCAGTTTGCCGATGGATTGCGCTTTCTCGAGGTTCGGGTGCGCCCATCCGGTGCCGGTGGATTCACCATACTGACGCCGCGCCAGGCCATTCGTCCGGCTCCCCAGGCTCAACATGCCGGACAGGCTGATCAGGTCGACTGGTCGGGACTGACCGGCGTGCCGGAGCTGGGCACGGTGACATCCATTACCGCCGGTGCCGGTTTGTCCGGCGGAATGATCACCGACAGTGGCAGCATTTCCATCGCCCCGCAGGGGGTGGATTCAGCCATGATCGCGCCGGGCGCAGTCGGGGCCAGTCAGATTGCTTCCGGGGCGGTGGGCGCCGGCCAGATCGATACCAGCCAGGTCCAGCAACGCATTGTCGGAACCTGCCCGGTGGGAAGTTACCTGCGCGGGGTCTTGTCCGACGGCACTCTTGATTGCGATGTCTTGCCGGTCACCCTGCGTCGGGAAATTTCCGGCCCGACGCCGGCAGGATCCTATATTTCGGTGGCCTTGCGCGATGATCTGCGTCCGGTCATTGTTTATCAGCGTGATGATGCCTCCAGGTTGTTGCTGTTTGATTGTGCCGACCGCGCCTGCGCCGAAGGAGTGGAACGTGAACTGGAATCGGGCAGTTCCACGGGGTTCTTCACGTCGGTGGCGATCCGCTCCAATGGCCATCCCATCATTGCTTACTACGACCAGACCAACACGGCATTGAGGGTTTTCGATTGCGCAAATGCCGAATGCAGCTCCGGGACCGGTCGCACGCTTGACAGTGTCGGCGTTGTTGGCAGCTACGCAGCACTGGCCTTGCGCAGCGACGACCGCGCCATCATCAGCTACCGTGATGCCACCAACACGGCGCTCAAGCTCTATGACTGCGCCAACCCGGCCTGCAGTTCGGGAACGGCACGGACACTGGACGCAAGTGGAAACGTGGGTGAGCACACCGCCATCGCCGTCAATGCCGATGATCGGGCCTATATCAGCTACCGTGACGTGGGCAATGGATCACTCAAGCTCTACGAATGCGCCAATAGCGCTTGCACCTCCGGCAGCTCCCAGACCGTGCAGTCCGGCCCCGCTGTCGGCTTTTTCACGGCCATTGCCCTGCGGGCCAATGGACATCCGGTCATCAGTCACCTCAATCTCAATGACGCACGACTGGATTTGCGCCTGTGCAGCAATCCCGTCTGTTCGACCAGCCTGTTGAGGGTCCCTGATTCCGGAATTGGCGTCGGCTATGCCTCACAGGTGGCCGTGCTCGATGATGATCGACCGGTGATCAGCTATGTGGAGTTCGGTAGTTCACTGCGCTTTTACCGCTGCTTCGCGCCCAACTGCTCCAATGGTGCCCAAATGGTCCTCGATGGCCAGACTCCGGTCGGAGAATTTTCCGGCATGGCGCTCAGACCTGATGGCCGGCCGGTGATCGTCTATTACGACGAGTTTCGCAACCGGCCTCGACTGATCACCTGCGCCGAGGGTTGTTTTTGAGGGATCGGGTTTGCCCGGACCGATTCCTATTCAAAGCGGCTGTGAAAAATCAGGTCGGAGATCTCGAATGGCTGCAGTTCAAATGCCCCGATATCGGCCGCGCTGCCGACAACCCGATCAAAGCCGACGCCGCGCATGTCGTAGTCGAGATCGCGCGGATTGATGCCGGCATTGCGGGCGGGGCTGCCCGGCTGCAGGGCGATCACGGGCCATCTCCCGCCACGTTCGCTCAATTCGTCGATAGCGGGGTCGGCAACGACCAGATTTTCGGTGTTGGTGCCATCGAACAACCATTCTGAGGCATGGCTGAGCAGGTTGTGTTCGCCATTGAGCACGGAAGATCCTGTCCGTCGTAGCTGGCCTCCGTCGGCATCGCTGGTGGCATCCGTATTGAGGGCAACCAGAGTACTGCGCATATTCACCATGCTGTGCAGTGCAGTGACGGCGCCGGGTGCCTGGGCGCCGGTGGTGGCGGCGTGGTTGAAGGCGATGGTGCTGTTGTCCAGGTAGGTGATGGTGCCTTCCAGCCACAAGCTGCTGGCGGCATCGACGCTTTTGGTCAGCGCCTGGTTGTGGGCAATGGTGACATTGCTCAGTTCGATATCCTGGTTGAGGATCACCAGGCCGGGCCATTCCAGCGCGGTGTTGTGGTCAATCAGGGTATCGGCGATGAGCATGGACTCCCCGCCGCTGATGTGCAGCATGCCGGCATTTTCGGTCTCCTGCTGGTGGAAGCGACAGGCGAGAATGCTGGAGTCCGTCCAGTTGTTGACGATGGAGGCGCCGGCAGATTGGTCGGCCTTGTTGCCCACTATCTCGCAGTCGTTCAGTTGAACGCGAGAATCTTCGGCGTGAAAAGCGCCGCCGAACTCTTCGGCCTCGTTGCCGGACAGGATGGACTCTTCGATTGACAGGCGGCCGAAGCGCAGATAAAGGCCACCACCGCGCTGGCTATTGTTGGCACTGATGGTCGTCTCGTGCAGGTCAACTTTTCCCGGGTGTGGGATGTAGGCGAAATCTCCGCGGCTGTAGATGGCCCCACCTCTGAAGCCGGCCTCATTGTTACTCAACACACTCTCAGTCAGTGTGATATCGGCAAGTGAAGTTCGAATGCCGCCGCCGCTGCCGCCAGTGTCGTTGTTGCTCATGGTGGCATTGTCACCGGTTAGCGAGGCGGTGTAGATATCGAAGTAAGTGGCCGTCCCGTACACGTAAATGCCGCCGGCCTCGGAGGTCCCGGTATTGCCGGAAATCTCTGAATCCTGAATCTGGAGATCCCCATTGATCATGATGATGCCACCACCGAAACCGGCCTCATTGCCCATGACATCGCACTCGTCAAGGCTGAGGGTTCCGCCCGAGGCGGAGATGCCGCCACCGCTGGAGGCCTGGTTATTGGAAACAATGCTGCGTTCACAGGTGATGTCGGCACCGGTCATGCCGGCAATACCGCCGCCCCGGTTGTTAGCCGCTTCATTGTTCGTGATGATGCTGTCGCGAACCACCAGGTGGATGAAGTTGCCGCGGGCACGGACGGCGCCGCCACTGAAGTCATAAGCAAAATTGTCGAGAAAGCCCTCAGTCAGCGTCATGCCGGAGATCACCGCATTGACCAGCGAGCTGCTCTCGACATTGAAGATACGTCCGTTGCTGTTGCCTGAAATGGTGAGCTGGTCGGCCCCGGGGCCATGCAGGCTCATGCTGCGCTCAATCAGGATGTCGCCACTGGTCAGGGTGATGGTGGTCTCGGGCGGCAGATCAAAATAGATGTTGTGCGGGGAATCGAGGTCGGCATTGGCCTGATTGATGATGTCGCGAAGCGTGCCCGGTCCGGCATCACCCGGGTCGGTGACGGTGAAATCGGTGGCCATGAGCCATGCAGGGCAGCCGGCCAGGGCCATCGCCACGGCCAGGCGGGAGGGGCGAAGCGGGTTCTTTTGCATTGTGTGTTTTCCAATATATTCTCTGTTCCTCTCCCCAATGAATCGACTATTCCTGGCGATCTCTGCCAATTGATCTGGGCCATGACATAGCTGCAGTTTCCACGCTGTCTCACGACAGGGAAGGCTTCAATGTTGTCCGTTGGGGATGCAACCTCGACCTGCCAAGTGATTTGTCAGTGTGAACCTGTTGGTGCATCATGTTGGCTGATTCCGGAACCGGTCTGAATTTCCTGACAACATGAAACTGGATTCGACATTCATTCGCCTGCCTTATCGCTTTGATCCCGAATCGGTGCTTGAGGAGGTTGAACAACTGGATGAGCAGGCCTGGCAGGCGCACCCGCGCGGCTGGGATGGTCATCAGGTCGTGGCGCTGATCAGCCCCGAGGGGGGAGATGAACTGGCCAGACTGGAAGGTGACATGCAGGCCACGGACTGGCTTGCGCAACTGAGCGCGGTTCGCCACCTGATCGGCATGCTCGATACCGTGGCCGGGCGCGCAATGCTGGTGCGCGCCGAGCCCGGCAAGGAGGCGCAGAAACTGGTCGATGCCGGGTCCTACTGGCATCGACGCGTGCGGGTGTTCATGCCGCTGGCCGGTGATGATGCGGTGCGCTGGCAATGCGGCCAGGATGAGGCTGCCATTCCCAACGGGCAGGCCTGGCTGGTCGATGGCTGGAGCGGCTATCGACACGTCAATCCGGGCAGCGAGGCGCTGATCTACCTGGTGGTCGACACCGTGGGTTCGGCCTCGTTCTGGTCGACTGTCAATAGCGCCGACCGGCCATTGGACCCGGAGCGTGCCGATGCCATGAGCCCTCGGCAGGTGAGCTTCAAGGGCGAACCACGCGAGATCGAGACCGAGTTCGTGCGCACCAGCCGGGTGATGTCACCGTGGGAGCAGGAAAGCCTGGTCAACGGCGTGCTGGCGG
This sequence comes from Wenzhouxiangella sp., assembly GCA_007134485.1. Classification (GTDB taxonomy): domain Bacteria; phylum Pseudomonadota; class Gammaproteobacteria; order Xanthomonadales; family Wenzhouxiangellaceae; genus Wenzhouxiangella. Next base: position 14,780 of record SLKT01000097.1, read on the forward strand.
AGTTGCGCAGCGTGTTGCCCGCGGATGCGCCTCACCTGCCCAAACTGGAATCCGCGCTCAATCAGTTCATGCGCCAGTGGCAGGGCATTCACGCCCGCCACGGTGAGGATGAAGCCGGTGACAAGGCCTACAAGCAGGCACTGGATCAACTGGTTGCCCAGTCCGCCATGTTCGCTGGCGCCTGGAAACTGCCCAACGGCCTGGATCCCGCCGAACTGCTCTACCAGACCGTGGTCCTGGGCGCACTCAAGGACAGCGAAGGAAAACCCGTCGTCATCCTGCCCCCCGGTGCCAAGCAACGCCAGGCCCAACTCGCCCGCCAACGCAAGCAACAAGAAACCCAGCAAACCACCCAACAAACAAACCAACAAACCAACGAACTAACGAACCAACCAAACCAACCAAACCAACCAACCCAACCCCAACGCACCCCGCAGGCTGCTCAATCCCAGACCGCTCCCGGGCCACAACGAACCCCGGCCCAGCCCGCGCAAGTGCAAGGCGGCCAGCCCGCCCAGCCCAATCCGCAGGTCAACGACCCGGCCCACTCACCGCTCAGAAGCGTGCACACCAAGAGCCTGCCGGAACTGCTCAAGCAGGCTGCCTCATCAATGCTGGTTTCGACCTACCAGGCCGGCAAGCTGGTCATCGTGCGCGAGGACCAGGGCAAGCTCAATACCCATTTCCGGGTCTTCAACCGGCCCATGGGGCTGGCCGCTGACCGCGCCCGCATGGCCCTGGGCACGGCGATTACCGTGGACTTTTTCCGCAACATGCCCGATGTGGCCGGCAAGCTGGAACCAGCCGGCAAGCATGATGCGGCTTACCTGCCGCGCCACGGGCATATCACCGGCAATATCGATATCCACGAGATGGCTTTTGCCGGCGACGAGTTGTGGCTGGTCAATACCCGGTTTTCCTGCCTGTGCACGCTCGACAACGAACACAGCTTTGTGCCTCGCTGGCGGCCGTGGTTCGTGTCCGGTTACGCCGCCGAGGACCGCTGTCACCTCAATGGCCTGGAAGTGGTTGACGGCAAGCCAAAATATGTCACCGCGCTGGGCACCGCCGATACCGCCGGTGGCTGGCGGGAGAACAAGGCTGGCGGCGGTGTGCTGATCGATGTCGAGGCCAACGAGTTGGTCTGTCGTGGCCTGTCCATGCCGCATTCCCCGCGTTGGTACCAGGACAAATTGTGGGTGCTGGAGTCGGGCAATGGCACCCTGGCCACGGTGGATGTCGACACCGGCCAACTCGAAACAGTGGCCGAATTGCCCGGGTTTACCCGCGGGCTGGATTTCCTCGGGCCCTACGCATTTGTCGGGCTCTCGCAGGTCAGGGAGTCGGCGGTCTTTTCGGGCATCTCCCTGACCGAGCGGGTCAGTGAGCGCAATTGCGGAGTGTGGGTGGTGGATATCCGCTCAGGACAGATCGTGGCCTTTCTCAAGTTCGAGGACGCCGTGCAGGAAGTGTTTGCCGTCTCGATGCTGCAGGGCATTCGTTTTCCCGATGTGCTGGGCGCGGGCGACAAGGCCATCGGGGTCAGTTATGCGTTGCCTGACGAGGCGCTCAAGGAAGTGGTCCGACCACAACAGAAACCGAAAGCCACCCCGCCGTCGGGCGGGGTCAGCTATCAGACTCAATAACGCTGATTCAGCGGCGCCGCGGGGCCAGGGCGCGCGGGTGCTCTTCGGCCAGGGTGCGAATCTGCTCGTCACTGAGTTGGTCGAGCAAGGTGTTGATCCAATCGCGTTCGGCCTCGGAGGCAGCCAGCGTCGCGGCGTGACGTTCCTCGAGTAAATTCTCTATCTGCTCTCGATCGGCCGCCTGCAGGGCCTGATGGAGTTGGCGCTGACCCTGGGCCAGGGTCTGGCGCGAATGGCGCCGCGCTTCGGTCATCGTCTCGTGGGCCTGGCCCAGTGTCTCGACCTGGCTTACTTCCAGCCCCAGGTCTTCGGCAATCGACTCGTCTTCCCACCAAGCGTCGCGAGCCCTGACCCGTCGATCACGCATCCGTTCGCCGTCCTCCATGCTTTCCCGTTCGGCCATCAACTCCTCGCGTCGCTGGCGCATGCGCTCGCGCATTTCCTCGCGGCGCTCGTGCTGCTCGGGATCCGCCTGGCGCTCACCACGCTGCTCGCGCATCGCCTCCATGGCCTCCTGGCGGCGTTCCGGGTCCCGCATGGCGTCCCGAAAGCCTTCGGGATCGCTGCGCGCCATCTCGGCCAGATCGGATCGGTCATCGGCTGGGGTTTCGGCCGTTTCGGCCTGTTCGGCCTCATCCGGCGCTTCAATATCCGTTGCTTGATCATTCTGATCAGCGCAGGCGGTCAGCAGCAGCGCCACAATTGCGAAAGTCCAGAGGATCTTCATGGGTTCATCCATCAGATGTAGGATTCAACATGCATTCTAAGACAGTTGTGACCGCTTGAATATCCCGCCCTGGACTGCTTTCAAGGCGTGATCACCACACCGCAATGGACCGGGTGGCTTGCCCCGGTAATGGATTCGGTTTGCATACGAACATTTCCGAGGCGTTGCCAGGCCAGCCAGGCAAACAGCATGGCTTCGACCAGGTCCGGGTTCAGGCCGTGACGCTCGCTGGTTTCGACCGCTGCATTCGGCAGATGGGTGGCAATCCGGTTGACCAGGTGTTGATTGTGCACGCCGCCACCGCACAGGATGATCCGCCTCGGCAGGTCGGTTTCGGCCAGCTCGATCGCATTCCCCAGACTGACGGCAGTGAACTCGGCCAGGGTGGCCTGGATATCGCGTGGCCGGTCCGCGGCCCAGTCGGGCAGGCGCTCATCCAGCCAGGCCGGCGAGAAGTATTCGATGCCGGTGCTTTTCGGGGGTGGTTGGTCGAAATAGGGGTCGCTTAGCAGTTTTTCCAGCCAGGGTTGGTCGACTGACCCACCCGCAGCCCAATCACCGTTTGAATCGAAGCGCTCCTGGTGATGACGGCGATACCAGTCATCAAGCAGGCAATTGGCCGGGCCGGTATCGAAACCGCTGACGCCGCCTGATTTCGGAAGCCGGGTGAGATTGGCGATGCCGCCCAGGTTGACCACGATCCGGTCTTCGTCGGGACTGGCCAGCAGGGCTTGGTGCAAGAGCGGAGCGAGCGGGGCGCCCTGGCCGCCGGCGGCCACGTCGGCGCGGCGAAAATCGGCCACGGTGGTGATGCCGGTGCGCCCGGCAATGCGATGCGGATCGCCAATCTGCAGGGTCCAGGGGGGATCGGCCTCGGGGTGATGGGCCACGGTCTGGCCGTGTGAGCCGATGGCCTGGATATCCGCGGGGGTGCAGCCGGCCTGACTCATGACCTGTTGTGCGGCATCGGCAAAGGCATCGCCGAGCAGCGCATCGAGATGAGCGAGTCGTGCCGTGGGCAAGGCATCCGGGTTGGATCGAAGCTCATCCAGAAGGTCACGCACGGATGCCTGGAAGGGTACTGTGCAAGCGGCTTCGACCTGCGGGCGGGTCCGGGAGAAATCGACCACGACGGCATCAATGCCGTCCATGCTGGTTCCGGAAATCAGGCCGATATAGCGCTCGGCCATGTTCAGCAGCTTTGGTGCTGTTCCTCGCAACCCCCGTCATCGTCACGCTGGGCCAGCATCAGACCGCCAGTCTCGATCGCCTCCAGTTGTGCCAGCAGGGGCCGGCCGGTCTGGAGGAACGAATCCATGAGTTCGTCGGGTAATGGGTCGGCCGGGGGCAGGTCAACGGTGCGCGGATTGCGGTGGGCGCCGTTGACCAGGAATTCGTAGTGCAGGTGGGGACCGGTGGCCATGCCGGTGGCGCCGACCGCGCCGATGGTCTCGCCCTGGCGAACTCGATCACCCACGCGTACATCCCGGCGCGACAGGTGCAGGTAACGGGTTTCGATACTGTTGCCGTGCTGAATGAAGATGTAATTGCCGTTGCGGTTGTTATAGGCCGAGCGGGTGACTCGTCCATCGCCGGCGGCCCAGACGGGCGTACCGGTGGGTGCGCCGTAATCGGTGCCGTTATGCGGCCGGACCTGCCGGGTGATCGGGTGGAAACGGCGCGGATTGAAGTTGGAGGTGACCCGGGTAAAATTCAGCGGCGCACGCAGGAATGCCTGGCGCATGGGTCGGCCATCCGGGGCAAAGTAGTCCGGGCCGTTGCCGGCATCGAAACGGATCGCCTCGAAGGTTTCTCCCTGGTTGGTAAAGCGCGCGGCCAGGATCGGCCCATCACGCAAAAACTCGTCATCGCGCCAGATCTCCTCGTAGATCAGCGTGAATCGATCACCGCGGCGAATTTCCAGGGCAAAATCGATATCCCAGCCGAAAATACTGGCCAGGCGCATGGTCAGGTTGTCCGACAGCCCGGCCCGGGTGGCGGCATTGAACAGCGAACTGGTGATGATGCCTTCGGATTCGACGATACGACGATCCAGGGCGCGCGGTTCGATGCGGCTGGCCAGCCCCTCGCCGTTTTTCTCGATAAACAGCCAGTGTTCCTCGTCATGCTCGGCGCGCAGCATTTGAAAGCCGTCTTCCGGATCGATGACGAAGGCGAATTCGTCGCCCGGACGGATGCGGGTGAGCTGGCGAGTATATTCGTCAAGGTGCACGACCCGATGTAGCAGGCCGGGCCCCAGTCCCAGGTCACGGAAGATTCGCTCCATGGTCTGACCACGGCGGACTTCGACCATGACCCAGTCATCGTCGGGTTCGGTCAGCTCGGCCTCGTCGGCCTCGTCGGCCAGGTCCAGATCTTGTACGGCTGGATCCATGCCCATGGCCACCGACTTGCCGTCGAATTCGGGCAGATCCAGCACCATGACCGTGGGCAGGGTGTCCGGCTCCTGATCGCCGCCGGAGATCAGGCCCAGCACCAGTCCGGCCGACAGCAAAACAGCGGCCGCCGCCGACCAGCGCGGGTGGGCTTGCACGCTGTCCCGGGCAGTATGTAGAAACGGCACGAGCCGCCCCCATGTCATCGCCAGCCATTTTGTCAGTTGTTTCTTGGGGTTCCGCTTGCGCGGGCTGGCCATGGATTTTCTCGTCATGCCTTGAAGTTTCGCATGTAAAAACCCGGTAACATTAACGATTTTTAGGGGGGAAAGTCAATGTTGGTTGTGTTCAGGGGGCAGGATTCAAGGGTCAGAATTGAGTTTGGACGAGTGACGGACAAGAGTGAGTGAAGTGACAAGTATTCATGAATTGACGCGGGGTGCGGCCGAGGTGATTCAGGCCGATGAGCTCGAGCAACGACTCAAGACGGGGCGGCCGCTCAGGGTCAAGGTCGGTTTTGACCCGACCGCACCGGATTTGCACCTGGGACACACGGTCATCATCAACGCCATGCGTCGCTTCCAGGACGCCGGGCACATTGCGATTTTTCTGATCGGCGACTTCACCGGCATGATTGGTGACCCGACCGGCAAGAATGTCACGCGCAAGCCCCTGACCGAGGACGATATTCGCGTTAACGCCAAGACCTACGCCGAGCAGGTGTTCAAGATTCTCGATCGCTCGGCCACCGAAGTCCGTTTCAATTCCGAATGGTTCGGAAAGATGACTTCGGCCGACATGATCCGACTGGCGGCCCGGCATACGGTCGCGCGCATGCTCGAGCGTGATGACTTCGAAAAACGCTACCGGGACGGGCAGCCGATCGCCATTCATGAGTTTCTCTATCCATTGGTCCAGGGCTACGACTCGATTGCCCTGAAAGCCGATATCGAGATGGGCGGCACCGACCAGAAGTTCAACCTGCTGGTCGGACGTCAGCTCCAGGCCCAGGAGGGCCAGGATTCACAGATACTGATCACCTGGCCGCTGCTGGAGGGGACTGACGGCATCCAGAAAATGTCCAAGTCACTGGACAACTACATCGGCATCACCGAACCGCCCGACGAAATGTTCGGCAAGCTGATGAGTATTTCGGACGAACTGATGTGGCGGTACTTCGAGTTGCTCAGCTTTCGACCCATGGGCGAGATTGAAGGCCTCAGAAAAGCCGTCGATGAAGGCCGCAACCCGCGCGATATCAAATTCGAACTGGGCATCGAAATCGTCGATCGCTTCCATGGTGCCGGCGCCGGCGAAAAGGCGCGCGAGACGTTCATCGCCCGTTTCCGCGGCGGTGAAATGCCCAGTGACATGCCCGAAAAAACCCTGCCGGCCGGTAACGAGGGCCTCGGCATCGC
>SLKT01000070.1 GCA_007134485.1 Wenzhouxiangella sp.
GTTCTGATCGTGATCGGCATCGTGTTCGTGAATTTCATTCGCGAGCGATTCCCGCCGGACGTGACCGCCATGATCGGCGTGGTCGCGCTGTTGATCGCCGGCGTGCTGACCCCGGGCGAATTTCTCAACAGTTTCAGCAATCACGCCCCGATCACCGTCGGAGCAATGTTCGTCATTTCCGCGGCGCTGGAAAAGACCGGGGTCATCGATTCCATGGGCCGGGTGGTTGCCCGGTTGAGCGGTTCAAGCTGGCTCAGCACCATGCTGGTCACCATGGTCTGCGTGATGGGCATGAGTGCCTTCATGAACAACACCCCGGTGGTGGTAATCATGATTCCCATCCTGCTGGCGGTGGCGCGCAACAGCAGCATTCCCGGATCCAAACTGCTGATCCCGCTGTCTTATGCTTCCATCCTGGGTGGGACCTGCACCCTGATCGGCACCTCGACCAACCTGCTGGTCGACGGTGTGGCCCAGGACATGGGCATGGAAGCCTTCACCATGTTCGAGATTACCGCCGCCGGACTGATCATGGCCGGGGTGGGCATGTTGTTTCTGCTCACAGTTGGGCGCTGGCTGCTGCCGACGATTTTTGACGAGTCCGACGAGCTCAAGCAAACCATTCGCGAAAAGCGCATCGTGTCCGAACTGATCATCCCGGAGGATTCGGACTATGACGGTCGACGGCTGAGTGATACCCGAATGGCCCGTGATGAGGATAACCAGGTCATCAGCGTCATTCGCCACGGGTATCCGCTGCGCGGTGACCTCGGGGAAGTTGTATTGCGTCCCGGTGATCGAATCCTGATCGAGACCAACCTGACCGAGATGCTCTCGCTGAGTCACACGACGGATCTGAGTTTACGCGATCAATGTCCTGGAAGCGATGGTGAGGAATTGATCCGCCCCGGTGTGGACCGCGAGGTGGCCGAAGTCGTGGTCAGCCCCGACTCGTCAATGTTCAACCAGTTGATCGGCAGCCTGGAGTTGCGCGAGCGTCACGGCATTGAAATCATCGGCCTGCATCGCCCGCGTAGCAGCAAGGTGGGCGATTTCGAAAAAATCCGTATCCAGAACGGCGATACCTTGTTGCTGGCCGGGTCTGCCCGCGGCCTGCAACGCGCATACAACTCCAGGGAGTTCAGCAATCTTTCGCTGCCCGAAGTCACCGCCTACCGGCGCAACAAGGCATGGATTGCCATCGGCGCCATGGCATTGGTCATGATCCTGGCTGGCCTGGAAGTCATGCCGATTGTCGTGCTGGCCATCATTGCCGCCGTGGTGGTGGTCGCCACCGGTTGCGTCAATTCGAAGGAAGCCTACGGGTCGGTGCAGTGGTCGCTGCTGATCCTGATCTTTGCAATGCTGGCCATTGGCACGGCCATGCAGACATCCGGCACCGCTCGCCTCATCGCTGAAACTCTGGCGTATTACGTGGCGCCATTCGGGCCCTTCGCCATGTTGTCGCTAATCTACCTGCTGACCTCGATCATGACCGAGACCATGAGTAATAACGCCGCGGTCATCCTGATGACCCCGATCGCCGCCGGGCTGGCCTTGACGCTGGGCTATGATCCCCGGCCGTTTGTAGTCGCCGTCATGTTCGCCGGCTCGGCCAGTTTCGCCACCCCCATCGGATACCAGACCAATACCCTGGTCTACCAGGCGATCGGCTACCGGTTCATGGATTTCGTCAAGGTTGGCTTGCCGATGAATATCCTGATGTGGGCCACGGCCACGATTGTCATTCCGATCTTCTGGCCGCTTCAGCCTTGAAAAGGAAGGGTTCAGGTTTCAGGGTTCAGGTTTCAGGGTTCAGGGAGCAAGGTTCAAGGATCAAGGATCAAGGTTTAAGGTTCAAGGAAAAGATCAAACAACCAACAAACCAATCAACGAACCAACGAACAAACAAACTCAACGCCCTCGACAATCCGCGGCGTCGGTCTGACAAGCAGGGTGGGTTCGACCCGGTGCAACTCGGTAATCCCTTCCTCGACCAGGCGAGTGTTTCTCCAGGGGGCAAGCGGGTCGTCGTTGTTGTTTTCTTCGCTGGCGATGATCAGATCCGGCTCGGCGGCGAGTACGGCTTCCCGGTCGATCACGGCGGCCTCGGTATCGAGATCGGCGAAGATGTTTTTCATGCCGCACAGCGCCAGCACTTCGTTGATGACGTGCCGGCCGCCCAGGGTGTAGAGCGGACGGGCCGAGACCTGGTAGAACACGGTTTTACCGGGCCGGTCGGAGTTCGCGGTGTCCAGTCGCGACAGCTCGGTGCGTAATTCCGAGGCAGTCTGTTGGCCGCGATCGGGTTGGCCCAGACGCTCACCCAGGGTCTCCAGTGCCGCGGCAATGTCATCCAGGCTACGCGTCTCGATCCAGACGATCTCGATACCCAGTTGCCCGATCCGCTCCACACCGCTAACCGGCGAGCCACCCCGCCAGGCCAACGCGTAATCGGGATTCAACGCAAGAATCGCCTCGAGGTCATACCGGAAAGCATCACCGATCAACGGCAACTCGGCCGCCTCGGGCGGATAGTCACTCCAGTCCACCGTCCCCACCAGCCTCTCCCCCACACCCGCGGCAAAGGCCAGCTCCGTCAAATGCGGCGCCAGACTGATCACCCGCGGCGACTCGGCGACCCCCACCCCGCAAACCAGCCACCCCGCAAGCACAACGGCAATGCGCCAGCGAGCCAGCCCCTGAACCCTGAACCCTGAACCCTGAACCCTAGATCTGATAGGCATAACTCAAAGTCGCCGTCAACACCACCCACAACAACAACATCAACGGCAGCCCGACCCGCACGAAATCGTTGAACTTGTATCCACCCGCATTCATGACCAGCAGGTTGGTCTGGTAGGCCATGGGCGTGGCAAAACTCAGGTTCGCCCCAAACAGTACCGCCAGCACGAAAGGCTCGGCGGGCAGCATCAATTGCTGGGCCAGGCTGATGGCGATGGGGGTACCGATGACCGCCGCAGCGTTGTTGGAAACGACGTTGGTCAGGGCGGCCATGGCCAGCATGAGCGCACCAAGAATGACAAATGAAGGCACACCGAAGCTGATGGTCAGAAAAACCTGGGCAATCCAGTCGGCCCCGCCGGTGCGCATCAATGCCATGCCCATGGCCAGGCTGGCGACAATGATCATGACCACCTGAATCGACAGCGCGCTCATGGCCTCGTTCCAGGTCAAACAGCGGGTCAGGAGCAGGAGCAGGACACCGAACACCGCGCTGATGGCGATCGGCAGAATGCCGAGCGCAGCCACGACAATCACGCTGGCCATGATGCCCATGGCCAGCGGCGCCTTGGAGGTCTTGGGCAGGTTGACGCTGCCATCCAGCACCAGGAAGTCGCCACCATCCTTGAGCGCATTGAGCTGGCGGGCGGAGGACTGGACCAGCAGGACATCGCCCGAGCGCAACACGGTATTGTCCAGCCCGGTGCTGCGCGTCTGCTCCTCGCGATTGAAGCGGTGCAGGGCCAGCAGTCTCAGGCCGTAGCGTGACAACAGGCGTGCCTGGCCAATACGTACACCCAGCAGTTTCGAAGTCGGTGTGATGGCCACCTCGGCAATCTGCTGATCGTCCGGTTCGAGGGGATGGGCGTCATCGACCTCGACGTCGCCGGAGTACAGTTTGCCACCCAGCAGATGGGCGAACTCGCGCAGGTTGTCCTGGGTGTTGGTGGTGGTAATGCGGTCTCCGGATTTCAGCACCACATCCGGCAACGGGGTCACGAACACGCCCGGCCCGCGCTGGATTTTCTCGACCTTGAGCTCGCCATTGCAGCGCTCGATGGCGTCGGCGAGCTTTTTACCCGTCGCTTCGCTGGATTTGTTCAGGCGAATCTGGGCGGTGTACAGACGCTTGACAGTGTGCTGCATGGGGACCTGTCGAGCCGGCAGCAGGCGGGGTGCGATCAACCACAGATAAAGCATTGCGACCGTGCCGGCGATCGCGGCCGGAACGATGAAGTCGAACATCTCGAACTGGGCCACCCCCATGTCGGCCGAGACCCCGACAACCAGCAGGTTGGTCGAGGTGCCGATGGTGGTCGACATACCACCGATGATACTGATCAGACCGACCGGCAGCAGGATTCCCGAGGGCGAGTGGCCGGTGCGCAGGGCCACGCCGATCAGAATGGGCAGCAGCATGACCACGATCGGCGTGTTGTTGATAAAGGCGCTGAGTACCGCACAGATCAGCAGCGTGGCCAGCATGGACAGGGCAGGCGAACGTTTCCAGAACACCGCAAGAACCCGACCCACCGGTTCCAGTGCGCCGGAGCGGATCAGCCCATGCCCGAGAATCATCAACGCGCACACCGCCACCAGCGCCTGGTGACCAAAGCCCAGGTAAAAGTCGGTCGGGCTGAGCGTGCGCCCGTCCGGGCCGGTGTAGGGAAACAGGTAGAACCCGACGGTGAGCAATGCCAGAACCACCAGCGAACTGGTTTCCAGTGGAATGCGGTCCCGGGAAAACAGGATGAGCGCAAATACCACCAGCAACAACACGGCCAGGGCATGGTAATTGGGCAACATCAGACTCATGGGATCAGGATTCTACGTGGAATGTCGCGCCAACGGAACGCAGGCGTTCTTCCAGTTGCTCCGGGTCATGGGCCGGTTCCAGGCATTTCAGTCCGGTGCAGACCAGCGCGGTGGGCGTTGTCATGGCGCCAACCTGGGCGATCAGGGCCGGTGGGTCTTCCAGCTCGATGCCCGGTTCGATGCGGTAGACATCCAGTCCGCCGTGTTGAAAAACGCGCTCGTGCCACTGCCTGGCTGGATCGTCTGGTCCGGCAATCAGTACCTGGGTCGTTGGTTCCTCCAGGAACTCGACAGCGGCCAGCATTCTGGCATGGCCCATGGGTGAGCGCTGGATTTCGCCGCGTCCAGCATCGGCCATCCACCGCGCGGACCTGAGCAGTTGCTCATCCGCGCACAGGTGGCCGAGCCGGGTCAGCCCTTCCAGGGCCAGGGCCGCGCCGGCCGGGGTGGCATCGTCACTGAAAGCCAGCGGGCGGGTCGGCAGGGATTCGTGATTCCGGGCGGTGAAATACACCGCACCGGTTTCGGGATCAATGAATTCGCGATCGATGCCTCGCGCGATGCGTCGCGCCAGATTGAACCAGCGTGACTCGAATCGCCACTGCAGCAATTCCAGGCAGGCCAGCAGCATGCAGGCATGATCGTCCAGATTGGCCATCTGGGCGGCCCGGCCATTGCGCCACACCGAGCGCGGTGGCTCTTCTCCGAACAGGCGTTTTGCCGTGGCATCGAGTGCACCACCTGCCTGCTCGATCCAGTCGCTTTGTCCCAGCAGCCGACCGGCGTGGGCAAGATTGCAGATGGCCAGGCCATTCCAGGCGCCGATCAGCTTGTCATCACGCCCCGAGGGCGGCCGTTTGCGTCGAGCTTCCAACAGTGCTTGCCGGGCTTGTTCGAGCCGGGTGCGAACGGCGGATCGGTCCTGTCCGGCTTCGGTCAATTCGTCCAGGTCACGGGCGATGACCAGATGCCAGCCATGGCCTTCGAAATTGGCCGGTCCGTCCAGTCCAAAGCGGGCCTTGACCAAATGCGCCTGGCTTTCGGGCAGGGCTTGATCAACCTGCCGTGGGGTCCACAGGTAATAGGCGCCTTCGCCGGCTTCATTGTCGGCATCCAGGCTGGCGGCAAATCCACCGCCGTCCAGCGCCATTTCATCATTCAGCCAGGCGACTGTTTCGCGGCACGCCCGGGCGAAGGATTCGTTGCCCCAACGTCGCGCCGCGCGCGCGTAAAGGCCAAGAAAAAGGGCGTTGTCGGACAGCATTTTCTCGAAATGGGGAATCTCCCAGGCGCGGTCCGTGCAGTAGCGAAAGAATCCGCCGCCGAGATGATCGCGCAACCCGTTACGGGCCATGGCCTGGAGCGTGTCGTAGAGCATCTGTTCGGCCTGCTCGTCGTCCCTGGCGTGTTCGAGAAATTGCAACAGCGGACCCTGAGGGAACTTGGGCGCCTCCCCGAAGCCGCCGTGGATCTGATCGAAGCGCGCGCCGAGTTGGGCGATCAGCCCGTTTCGCAGCGCGTCCAAGGGGGTCGCTTCGCCGGCCGGCTGGGGCTGGCTGACGGCCTGCAAGGCTTGTTGAACCTGCAGGTTCTGCTCGCGCAATTCGTCGCGCCGAGTGGTCCAGACCTGGCCGATGCGCTGGAGCAGGTCGGGAAAGGCGATCATTCCATGACGGGATTCGGGCGGAAAGTAGGTACCGGCGAAAAACGGCGCCAGCGAGACCGGGTCGAGAAATACCGTCA